>JACPTH010000022.1:1934-3844 GCA_016192885.1 bacterium
AATATGGTTTAGAGGGGAAAACAAAATTTGTGGGTTACGTTTCAAATCCCAAACTTTTCTTGGAAACCCTTAATATTTTTGTCGCTCCATCACATGAGGAAGCATTTGGAATTAACGTATGCGAAGCAATGGAAAGGGGGCTAGCGGTTGTTGCTAGCGGAGTTGGTGGAATTCGAGAGATAATCAGGGATCAAATTGACGGAATTCTCTGTAAACCTGGAGACTCCTTAGATCTTTCCCAAGCGCTTGCATCACTTCTTGAAAGCCAAGAAACACGTAGAATCCTTGGAAAGAACGCTCGGGACCGAATTGTCGAGAATTTTCAAAGGAAAACCTGTGTAAAGAGCCATCAAATTCTTTAGGAAAAAATTTTCAAGCAAAACAACAAGCGAATTCTGGTCGCCGTTTCGTCCAATGAAATCGGGGGAGGGGAGCGGATTTCCTTAACGCTTTCTACCGCTTTACGAAATCGGGGTTGGGATGTCCACGCGATTTGTGGGGGACAACCTCTTTCAAATTTATTCTCAAAAGAATCAATTCCGGTTTCATTAGGTTCAATGCGATTTGGAGGTTTTTTTTGGGGAATAAAGCTTGCGACCTTAATTAAGTCTTTTCATCCCTCAGTTATTCATGCGCACTTGAATAAGGCGGCTCTTTTATCTGGAATTTTTGGGAGCATGGCGGGAATTCCGGTAATTGCACATGTCCATGGAATTAATCAGGCTTTTTACTATCGTTTTTGCAGACACCTTGTTGCGGTTTCAAATGCGGTTGCAAACCATCTGACTTTGCAGGGAATTCCAAGAGAACGTGTTTCAATTCTTTTGAACGGGCTTCCTGGAGTGGTTAGGATAGGTCCCAAGCAAATTGGTTCACCTTTCGTGATTGCCATTGTCGCGAAACTTCACCGAAACAAGGGGCATCATTGGGCTTTGGATGCCTTAGCCTCTTCTTTTTCGCAACTTCCCGCGTGCGAAATATGGATTTTTGGAAACGGACCGGAGAGACAAAACCTTTTAAATGATTTTGGACCTAATCAATTTTCAGGAAGAATAAAATTTTGGGGTTACAAGCAACACCTCGATAACTTCTATCCTTACGTTCACTTGGTACTTTTGCCTTCGCTTAGCGAAGGAATGCCTCTTTCGCTTTTGGAAGCCATGAAGTGGGGAATTCCCTGCATAGCTTCAAGAGTTGGGGGAGTTCCTGAACTAATTGAGGATGGAGTCAACGGTTTTTTGGTGAACCCTGGGAACGGTAATGAGCTGGTTGCTGCTATTCAAAAAACCCTTGAACCTTCTAAATGGTACTTTCTTTCACAAGGCGCGCGCCGAAGCTTTGTTTCAAAAAACCACTTTTCTAACCTAATCGATGGGTTGGAAAGAAAGATTAACTTACTTACAAGCTGACGACCTCTACTCCTTTTGTATTGAGTATAGGCATTTCTTCCATTTTTTTTGTTTCAAACCTATCAATTTTGCATTATTTTAATCCGAAAAAAAATCGGTTGACCAGTTCCTATATTTGTGATATCAAGATACAAATAGAAGAATTTAAATCAAATTTTTGGGTCTTTGAGAGAAAAAACACAGTAAAGAGTGAATTTGGTGAATTGAAGGTTCTTTTTTCGAAAAAAATGGTTTTGTTCTAAAAATTTTCAATAGGAGGATTTCCGGGATGAAAAAGGTTAAAGACATAATGGTACATGACGTCATCACTATTGACGCCGATGCGACAATTTCCAAGGCTGTTGCACTGATGAGTGAAAAAGGGGTACGTTCTTTAATTGTCAACAGGCGAAATGAAGAGGACGCCTACGGTGTAATTACCGAAACTGATATTGTTTATAAAGTGGCTGCGTATAGCAAAAAAGATCCAAATTCCATAAAAGTTCACGAGATCATGACGAA
>JACPTH010000192.1 GCA_016192885.1 bacterium
CATCCGCTTTCCAGAGGAAATTTTTTTCGGAAGAAAATTCTTGGGTCCGAATCATGTTGAAGCTCTTGCAAAATTAGTAAGCGTTCAGCCATCGGCCATCAGCTGTCAGGTAATCGAAGGAAATAGGAAAAATTGGCTGAATGCTTACAAATTTTTTCAAGTTGCTCTATTGAAAAAAAAATACAATTGGGAGTAAGATTTGTCCGTGAAAAACCCTTTTCTTCATAAAAGCGTATTGAAAAAAAAGTTCCTGGTTTTTTTCTGCTTTTCAATACAGTTGACTTTTACCGCGGTCGCGGTTCCTCCATCAGGGCCAAATCGCTCGACTTTGGCTTCCGAAGAAAGCAAGTATTTTCACGGCGGGGTGACCAAAACTATCATTGGGGCATATGAAGAACAATTCTTCCTTTTTGAACCGAATCAACCGGTACCTTCCAAAGCTCCGCTAATTATTTTTCTCCATGGATGGTTTTCCCCCAATCCTGAGTTTTACCTTGGATGGGTTGAACATCTTTGTCGAAGCGGCTGGATAGTTTTCTTCCCTTGCTATCAAGGCGGCGGCGAGCTCCCGCAAAGGTTTTCCGGTAACGCTATTCGAAGCCTAAAAGAAGCGTTGGGAATCTTAAGAAATGGGTTTCATGTTTGGCCTGATATTGACCGGGTTGCGATTATCGGTCATGAATCAGGCGGAGTTGTCGGCGCAAATATGGCCGCGGCTCCAAGATATTTCAAAATCCCAATCCCAAGCGTTCTAATGCTTGTTGAGCCTTCCCGGGGAATGGGGGGGGAAAACGACACTGGAATTGATTTTTTTGATCTTTCCGGAATTCGAGCAAACACCCTAATGTTGGTTATTGTCGGCGAACACGATTTCAAAACCGGACAAAAGACCGCCAAGGAGATTTTTTACCAAGCCGACCAAATAGAGAGCAGGAACAAAAACTTTATCACATTATTGACGGATCTCTATGGAAACCCGGCCCTTGTGGGGGATAAATTCGCCCCTTTTTCTCCCTTGGAACCGATTTTTGAAAGAGAAGCGGTTCGCCGAAGAACCGAATTTGTTAAGCTTTATAGAAGTCCTATGGCCGCAAGGGCGATTAGATCTCAAGGAATAGACGCCATGGATTTTCTTGGAACCTGGAGGTTGTTTGACTCGCTTTCCAAGGTATCCTTCGAGAAAGGAGATCGATCGGAATCTCTTGGAGATACCGAGAAGCAACGTTTTATTGGAAATTGGAGCGACGGGCGATTAATTCGAGGACTGCTCGCGACTGAACGGCCGTGAAATTTCCAAGAATCGCTCCGGATCCGATTTGTTTCGCCTTTGTATAAATCATTTCGTGAGGTTGTTGCGATGAGTAAGTTTGAAAAAGTTGATCGCTGGCTGGATTCCTCGGTAAACAAAATGGTCGAACTCCAATCAATTCTTACGGCTATTCCCGCTCTCGCCCCTGAAAATGGAGGGGATGGAGAATCCAAAAAAGCCGCGGAGTTATCTCGATGGCTTGAAACCATGGGATTGGGGCCGGTCCTAGATTATCCCGCACCGGATTCGCGAGTTTCCACCGGGAAAAGGCCTAACCTGGTGATAACCAGGAAGGGTTCCGAAAAAGGTAGAACAATTTGGATAATGTCGCATTTAGACGTGGTTCCCGAAGGAGACCCTTCAAAATGGAAATCCCATCCCTTTAAAGTGCGCAGAGAAGGGGACACCATTTTTGGCAGGGGCGTGGAAGATAATCAGCAAGGCCTCGTGGCATCGGTTTTCGCGATGCTTGCGCTTGAGAACTCCGGTATAAAACCTTTGCATGATATTGGGTGCATTTTTGTGTCTGATGAAGAGACAGCAAGTCGCTATGGAATTCGATTCCTTCTGCAAAATCACCCTTCCCTCTTTTCAAAGGATGATTTGGTTCTAGTTCCGGATGCGGGGAATCCAAAAGGAACTTTGATTGAAATCGCGGAAAAATCGATTCTTTGGCTAAAAATTTCAACGGTTGGGAAACAGTGCCATGCAAGCATGCCGCACTTAGGAAAAAACGCTTTCGCCGCCGCGAGCGAATTGGTGGTGAAGTTAAATGAGCTTTATAAAGCCTTTCCTCAAAGCGACCCTTTATTTGACCCGCCTATTTCAACTTTTGAACCCACCAAGAAGGAGTCAAACATTCCGAATATCAACACGATTCCGGGAAGCGATGTTTTTTACCTTGATTGTCGGGTTATGCCGCCCATACCCCTTGATGACGTTCTTTCCTGGATCCGCCAAAAAGCCGATGAGGTGTGTTCCAAACATGGAGTCACGATTAATTTTGATTTTTCTCAGCGCGAACAAGCCGCTCCACCGACTCCGGCCGCTTCCCAGATAGTAAAAGCTCTCCAAAAGGCAATCAGAGATGTCTATAATGTTGAAGGTGTTCCTCATGGAATCGGTGGCGGTACCGTGGCCGCATATTTTAGACGCATTGGAATTCATGTCGCGGTTTGGTCTAAACTTGATGAAGCCGCCCATCAGCCGGATGAATTTTGCCGGCTTCCCAATTTGGTAGGCGATTCAAAAGTTTTTTCCAGGATATTTGCCGAAAACTAATTTTCTTGAAGTCGAGAAGTGAACACGGCGGGAATCTGCGATTTCTCGTCGGTCTGACTTTTATTTTTCTATGTATTATTTCCTTTTTTTGCCTAAAAAATAGAGAACCTCCGCTGGGGTTTCCAAGCCAAAAGAAGTTCCTTGAACTTCTTAACCTTCGGAACCCGGAGGGGTTTCTAGACTCCGTTTTTCAAACTGTCGCGCCGGATGAACCGGAACATCGCGTGGTTCGGGCGATTCTTCTGGCTTTTGATAGCCTGTCCCGTCGGGTAAATCCGGAAGATTTAGTAAGTATCGAAGCGATTCGTTCGGTTTTGCTTGTACGATGCGGTTACCCGCTTAAAGCTTTGCAGACCGTAAAAAACATTCTTCCCGGGGTCCAACCTGGAAAGGAGCGGGAAAGTTTACTTGAGATTAAAGCTGAGATCGAAAGAAAACTAGGCATGTTTCGCGAGTTTGCTTTAACGGTCAGGGAGCTAAAACTTTCCGGCATCGACTTTTGGGGGAATAATGCTTCCTTTCCCACGAATTTCAAAATTATTTGGTTGCAACCGACTGCCGCTGGAATCATTTGGGTCTTGTTGTTGCTCATGCCTTTGGCCGTTGTCGAGCTTGATACCAGGCTTTGGAAGAAAAAATTCGCTGATGGAGCGAACCAAACTCGCTTGTTTCATTCCTATCGAACCTCGTCAATTACCGCTTTGGAGTGCCTTTTTTCGGCCATCTTAGTTTTGTTTTTTAAACTTCCAACCTCCCTGGGTTTTTCCTCGGAAAGTTTGATTCCCGGATTCTTGCATTTGATGGCCTCATATTTTTTATGCTTAATTCCAAATTATCTCTTGGAAAAAACTGTTCGCAAGACCGCCTGGACTTTTTTTTTTTTTTTAGTAACTATGATCCGGTTAAATTTTATCCAATTTCAAATTTTAATTGTTCCGCTTTTTGCCGCCTGGGTGTTACGCCAAATGGCTCTTAGACTTCCGATGTGGCCCATACTTTCTCCCGAAGGTGTTTCCCTTGGTTTTGCGGCAATCACGGGCGCCCTCAATTTGTTTTTTTCCTTTTTGATTCCCAGTTTCATGGGTTTTTCCAAATTGACCGAGTATCCGCCGTCGGAATTCGCGAAAACTTCGAATGTACAACTTTATAAATGGGATGTTCATGGTAGCGGTATCCATAATTCCTTTGCATTTGGAAATCTTTCTTGTTGCCAAGGAATTGCATTGACAACGCCATTTCTTGACAACTTCTCTTCGAATGATATTCAAGCGATTGTTGCGCATGAAATAGGTCATCTCAAATTAGGACATCTTTTCCTTTATCTTTTGGCGATCTTAGATTCGACGCTTTTGGACGGAATTTATGCGGCATTTAGACCACTTGAGGTTCAAAAAATGCTTTTGACAGGGCCCTCCATTGTTCAGGGGGCGGCAATTTTCGGAGGG
>JACPTH010000193.1 GCA_016192885.1 bacterium
ATATATCTTCAACTAGGTAACATTTATAAAAAATCCGGTAAAACCCAAGAAGCTGAAAACATGTTCAAAAAGGTCATTGAACTAAACGCAAGCGCTATTTCATCATCGGGCAAAAAGTAACCGACATAATTCTTGTGCGCACCTTTCCAAAAGGGTGCGCACTTTCTTTTTAACCATTTATTCTTTGGACAACGTAATCCCTTCTTCAAAGTCATCAAGGCCCGCTTGAAGTGCCCTGATTTCTTCGGAAAATGTCGCTTTGGTTGCCTTTAAAACCTGAAGGTCGGAGTATTTTAGCGAGTTTAACTTGTCAAAGGTTCCTTGGATGGTTTCGAGAATCTGAAACCGCTGGGTTTTTAATCTTTCAAGACAAACCGATTGCTTTTCAATCTCCAACAAACGTTTTTTCTTCATTTGCAAAGTAACTTCAACCTGGCATCTTGTAACGGGGTCAGATGAAAGTTCAATTTCTCGGTTGAAATTGGAAATCTCTTCCTTGATTTTTTCTTGGAAATTCGGCCTTAGAAGATTTTCAAGATGGGCGGATCTTATTAGCAATCTGGAATGTTCTCTTTGCAATGCCTCAACTTGGGAGACAGTGTCAGATAAGGTTTCTTCTAATAAGGGGTCTGAGCCGTCAAAAAAACTTTTTACGCGTTGCGATTCCCCTTCGACCTTTAAAAATTCGTGAATATGCTCGTTTGACATTGGGGAATTGCATTTCATAACTTGCGCTAGTTTCATTATCCTGGAAATTGCTTTTCCTCTTCTGATTCTCCACGCCATTCCGCCTAAGAAGTTCGGTAAGGAGAGGAAGCTTCCAAAAATTGACCAAAAACCGGAAAAATTTGGAATACGAAAGTTAGAAATAATAGCGGTCATAAAAGCCATTGTTGAAAGGGCAATTCCGGATTCGAAAGAGACCCCCGACTTAAATAAAATCATTACAGAGTACATGTAAACAAAGGAGGCAAAAAGATAACTTAAGTCCCACTGGTAGATAGATATGCCGGTCATAGTGATGAAAGCAACCCAAATAATGACAAATTGAAGGGAATCAGGGCCATTAACGTCTTGATGAACCCGCATGACGAGAAAATAAGTAATGAGGAAGGACGCAAACGTTAATAGAGTCCTCTGCAATTTATTCATATCAAGCCTCCTTTCTAGAGTCCTTGGAAAGGATTAAGAAGAAACCGAAAAATTCCTGAAAAAAAGGAAATTATGATTTTCCCTAAAAAATAGAAAATGTACAGAGAAAGAAACATTAGCGGTATGTTAATTAGCAGTTCAACCACCGGAAGGCACTTGTTCCACAACTCCACATCCCATGTTGTGACTATTTTGAGGTTAACCGGGAGTAAGATCTCCGGTTGCACCATATTTGCAGCCAGCCTCAGGGCGTGAAATTGTATTTTTTAAATAACCACCCTTAATTAGAAAACTATCCGGTGAGGAAACGTCGTAATCCGTGATTTTCGTTGCAAAAACTGAGTGGTCCATATTGTACATCTCTACCGCGCCTAAAATAACCCGCATATTCGCACAGCAAGCCTTTCCGCGAGCCTGCTCGCGCGCTTTTTTAAAGTTTGGAACCAATAGTGCTGCAGGGAAAAAACCCCACAAACTTGGCTTCTTTGCCTGGGCGTTTTGGATTATTGTAGGAACTTGGCCTGCAGGGGCTCTGTAATCGGTTGTGTCGTCAATATTCGAATTTCCATGGGACGTCCAATTACCTTGGCTTGGTTGGTAAGAAACAAGGGAATTAGCTTGTTTTGAAGAGCGAAATTTATCGAGATCGGAGTTCGAAACAACCTTTACGGGGTCGACAGCGATGAAGGATGTGTATGGAGTCGTAAATTGGAAGGTTTTACTAAGCTTAATTACTTCAGCCTTTTTTTGCGGATCTTCACCGTAAGCGCGAATTTCTTGAATTAAGCTGTCTGCCTTTGTCTTTGCCCATTGCCTTGAAACGAAACGATTTGCTTTGTTGTTTTCCACGAAATTCACTTCAAGCGGAAACTCAAGCCGCTTTCCATTGAGCTCGCCCGAAACCTTAACATTTGCAGGCCCCCCTTTTGAGTAACGCCCGACTACAACTAACTGTGAACCCTTGTACACGTTGGGAATTTGCTTGGGGAAATTCTCTGAAACATTGATTCCACCCCAATCTATCGAAAGGTCGACAAGAAGCGGTTTGCTGATTGTTTCATAAAAACAGGTTAACTTCGCGGAAAGATCTTCGTTGGGCCGAACATACATCGCTTCTCCGCGGTTTTCCAGAGCTATTTTATCCAATAATTGGGTGCTAACGTCCTCGCCAACGCCAAAAACAAAAGTTCTTATCTTTTGGATGTTTCCAAGCGTCATGTTTTGAGAAATTACCTCAATGCCCGTTATTCCTGCCGTAGGCTGTCCGTCGGTCAAAAAAACAATAGCTTTGGTTGATTGATTTTTGGGAAAC
>JACPTH010000194.1 GCA_016192885.1 bacterium
TTCCTCTTTCACCCCGATATTGCTGGAAACCGGGGTCTCTATTGATTCCTTTTCGCAATTTAATGAAACAAATTTTTCAATCTCCCTTGTTTGGGTCCTCGCCTTCCATGAGAAAAAGTTGTCACTGACATCATTCTCTCCGCCTAGAAGCCTCAGCGAGTTCCTCAAAACCCTGGAAAACCTTCGAACATTGGACTCTTATATTTTCCCATGGTTTGAACCATTTTATGATCGAAATACCTTGTTTCGCTTAAAGCAAGCAATAAGTGGAAATATCCTTTCGAACTCCGCGAAGCAGGAGGTTTCAACCCGCTCCAAAGAATTTGTTTCTTTCATCCATCAAGCTTTAAATCGAAAACTTTTAAACCCGTTATCAATGGAAGCGGATGGCAACCTTTCATACGAGGTGTTTGAAGCAGGCGATTCCACATTCTCGACGTTTTGGATATTGCAAAGCGAGCTTATTCCCAATACAAGGTCTTCTAAGAACTCGGATGTTAGGTTCACGCCATTCCCCGGTAAAACAGATTTTTCCCCAATTCCTCGCATGACCTTTCGTTTGCTGACGCCCACTCAATCTTTCGCCGAATTTTCTGAAAAACATTTCCCGCCGAATGAAATAACTTTTGGAGAACCGCAAATTAACATTTCGAGCGCATCAATTTTTTTTGATTGCGACCCCTTGGCAGAAGGTATTTGGATGAAGGATTTCGCTCCCTCAATTTATGAGAAACTTTTAAATGGGGATGCGGAATAAAGCAAGAAAAAACTCAAAAATCAGCAATCAAAAATTCCCCCGAGTTATTGAGACAATTGGTGAATTTCATTACAAGCATCTTACTGCTGCTCGGATGCTTTTCACAGCCTCACGGAATTTTTGCCTGTCTTCAACGCTCTTAAACTTTACCAACCCGTCATAAACTAACGTATCCAAATCATTCTCGGCTTTACTTAGAACGTCAATTTTGGAAGCCACAACTAGGTAATAAATTTGAGAATGGGATGGGTAACTCTTGTTATCCTGGCAAACCTTCCAAGCGGCAATAAAAATTTTCCTTCCTTCCCCGGAAAACTCAAGCCTATCGTCCATGAACAATTTTTCAAGATTTTCGGAAGCTGTTTTAATAAAACTTTCAAAATTTACTGCCTTTAGATAATCGAAACCAGCGCCATTTAAAATTGCCGCGGCCAAAACCGCAAAACCAAATGTTAAAATTCCTCGCTTCATGAAAGCCCCCTTAATAAAAAATTTCCCTCTCGAAAGTAAATTATAAGAAAAAAACATTCGTGTGATAATCAAGAGCTAATTTTTTCAGATTTTCCCTGGTCTTTTTGAGAAGAAGTTGAATTGCGTGAAAGAAAATTTACGAACTCGGCTCTTTGCGTGTTTAAAAACTTCTGGAAGCTTGGTACCGATCGAATGAATTCCATGTAACGCCTTATCCTGGAGAGAAGTTTAGTGGAAAAATGATGCTCTAAAAAACAAGCCTCTTCCTCAACAAGGTCATCCTCAACCCCAAGAACGTTTGTTAGGAAATCGGTCAATGCCTTTTGGTGGATGTCTAATCGCTTCACCGCTTTTACCCCAAGTTGGGTGAGGGTAACGGGGCGGTATTTTTCATAGTTTACGAGGCCTAAATCTCCTAATCGGCGCAACGTGGAAGTGACCGTAGGCATTCGGCAACCCACCTTTTTTGCGAGATCGCTTACTCTTACCGCCCCATATCGGAGCTGCAAACCATGAATATGTTCGAGATAGGATTCTAAAGCGGCTGAAAGGGTTACTCTAGTGGAGGCTTCCTTTGGCGCAAGAGTCCGTTTTTCAGCTTTTCTCACAATTTTCTCTCGGTTTCTTTGAGCTGGATTGCTTGCAATTAACACAATCAGATGGTCCGCAACAATTTCGCCCTGAAAAGTCGTCTCGGACCCTGATTAAAGTATACCATAAAGCACCCAAGACAACAGCAATTATTAGGATGGTCTCCATTTGAATTCCCTCAATTAATAAAATAGCACATCATCGAGGAATTACAAAATAAAAGAACCTAGCCAAATGGCAAAAAATGATAGGACCCATGCCAAAATAACCGGGATAATTACCGAAACAAAAGCAAACCCCAACGATTGACTTTCACGATAAATAACTCCAAGGGTTGCAAGGCAGGGAACATAAAAAATCGTAAAATTGCTTCCCTCCATCCGAACCCAATTGGTTTCACAATGGGCAGTAGTTGGTTCCCAATTTTCGCAAGATACCGCCCTGAAAGCTGCTCTTGGTCTCTTTTTGAGGCCAAAATCTCAATTTGCTTTTCAATTTGTTCGCTCGGACCTTGCTTGCTTAATTCGGAAATAGCCTCATCGAAATCCTGGGTCAATGGTACCGTTCTAGGAAATGAACTTAAAAACCAAATTAAAATGGTTCCACACAAAATAACTGTACCCGCTTTTTTTACAAAATGTGAAGCTTTCTCCCAAAGAAGCAAGAAAACGCTTCTTGGCGTGGGCCATCGGTAAGGCGGCATTTCAAGAAGAAAATAAGAATCGCGTGATGAACGAAATAAACTCTGAGAAACTCTTCCAAGGATCAGGATAACCAGGAGATTGATAAAGTACAAAAGAAAAAGAACTAAAGAAGGATGCCGCGGGAAAAATGCCCCGCACAAAAGAACAAGAACCGGAAGCCTTGCTGAACAGGGGACCAAAGGAAGAAGAAAAATTACCCTTAAACGCTGAAGAGGGTCTTCTAAAATTTTTGTGGCCATAACCGCGGGGACATTGCACCCTAAGCTCATTGCCATTGGAATGAACGCTCGACCATGCAACCCTAACGTTTGCATAAAGCGATCCATGAGAAAAACAGCCCTTGCCATGTACCCGGAGTCTTCTAAAATTGCAAGCCATAGAAATAAAATCAAAACATTTGGAAGAAAAACCAAAACCCCACCAACCCCCGCCAATAACCCATTAATTAAAAGATCACTAACCAACCCTTCCGGGAGGTAATCTTTTCCTGTTTGGCTAAGCCAACCCAAAGCTTGCTGTATCCAACCTGCCGGAATGCTTCCAACGGAAAAAGTCGTCCAAAAAACCAAGATCATTAAGGCAATTAAAATCGGGAACCCAAAAATTTTATGAGTCAGAAAGCCGTCTAACCGCTCTTTCCATTCAATTTTAATTTCTTTTTCCAAGGTTAAACAAGTTGAGATAAATTTCCGAATTCGCTCATAACGGTTTAAGGCCAAAAAACACGCCAAATTGCTTGAAGTGTGCGAAGTTAATCTTGCAGACTCGGAAAGACTGGAGAAAAGCTGCTCACGAATTTCCTTGGCGTCCGGGGTCGCCTCAGTGGAACCCCCAAGAATATTTTCAGCTTCCAATCTTTTTGAAGGGGAAAGATCAAAGAAGGTTAACCCCTGAGATTTGCAAATTCTCTCCATCGCGGATTGCCAAAAATCGCTTAATCCCATTGGAACAGAACGATTTTCGGCTTTTTGCTCAGAAACAATCAAATCAAGAAGTTCCGGGATCCCTTTTTTTGAAGGGGCAATTGTGGTAATCGCCAAACAACCCGTTTGATTTTGGACTTCAGTTAAGTTTATCTTTCCACCTTTGGTGAGGAGCTCATCGTAACAATTAAAAACAAGAATAGGTCTTATCCCAATTTCCAAAAGCTGAAAAGTCAAAACAAGGTTTCGTTCAAGATTTCCCGAATCTATTATGTTCAAAAACAAACCATTGCTGGCTTCGTCCAAAATGGTAAGCGCAATAGCTTCTTCCGGAGTAAAGGGATTTAAAGAATAACTCCCAGGAAGGTCGATAAAGGTGAGTTTGAAGTTTTTGTGTTCTCTACCGCCTTCGATTCTCTCAACCGTTACACCCGGCCAGTTTCCCACATGGCGGCGCTCCCCCGTCAGAGCATTAAAAAGACTGGTTTTGCCGCAATTCGGGTTCCCAAGAAGAAAAACTTTTTTGTGCGAAAAAGAACCTTCCAAAAAAACTTTCTCCCTGGCTGGGCCTATTTATGCGGTTGGATCTTCCCGATCTAAAGTGATGAGCCTGGCCTCAGACTTTCGAAGCCCGATGCAATATCCCCGAATGAAAAATGTCAGGGGATCGCCCAAGGGAGCGCAACAAAGAGCTTTGACCTTTGTTCCGGGAAGAAAGCCAAGATCCATTAGACGGTTGGTCAATGAATTCGATTGTTCAATATCCCTGACGGTTCCGGTATTCCCAGCTTGTAAATCCGCTAAAGTATATTTTACTCTAACCATATTTTCACCTTTGCCGTAATAAGTTTTTTGAACTTACAAACATTAGATTACACTAACTTCATAATAAAGCAGAAACAAAAGAATTGCAACTATATTTAGGAAAAATCGAAAGGAACAGTCATTTTTGTTAGATTCTTCTTAGAAAGTTTGTGGAAAAAAATAATTTGGACCTAACTAATGAAAAACCTTGCTTTGCATCTCAAAATTCGCAACATAATTTGCATTAGTTCTTCATGTTTTTCCTCGGAGATTCCCCAAGAAAGCGGAGTTGAAAAACAGTAGTTTCGATCCAAACAATTCGAGCAATTTGCTTGAGGATGCGTTTTCGAATAAATTCTATTATCCTAATGAACGCTAATTTCTTTCGCGGATTAATCAAAAGACTATATCGGGAAAAAGCTTTAATTCTTTAAATCAATTCCAAAAAAATTTAATTTGCGTTGACTTTGCTTTGAAAAATCGTATTTTCTTTATTGAACCCGGTCGGAAAATATCGATCCGCTTTCAAGGTTACCACCTCGGAAAGGTATTGTTTGGGGGAAATGTTCGTTACCCGGTGGGAATCCTCCCCTCTCATGACGGTTCTGTTAATCAGAAATAGCGAGTTCCCCCAAAAGTTTCTGGCCGGGTTTATCTTCTCCGAAATTAGAGAATAGGGTTCGCCGATCGTTCTACCCCTTAATATCCGTCCCTAAATTTCTATGATTTTTCGGAAAGTTTTGATAAAATGGTATTGATGATTAACTTCGGTAAAAAATTATGTGGGAAGGACTTGGTTTATGGCGCGAATTCAAATTAATGACATTCCAGAAGCCCGAAAAATTTTGAGGGAAGAATTGAAATCAATTTCGGGGGGGGCCCTTAACGCTTTTCTTGTTTTGACAGGGGAAACGCAAGGTGAAATTAAAGGCCTCACCCAAGCAAGATTCGGATTTATTTCCAATATGCTGATCGCCACATCGCATGAAGTGGTTTCGCCACGAGATACTCATTCCGGCCTTCCTACCGGGTGAGCCAAAATAATAAATTCCTCCAAAAGTCTGGGGCAGGTTTTTTTTTGAGACCTAATTTTTTTTCGATTTTCCTGACAAAATCATGGCTTATTTTCATTTTCTAAATGACGTATTCATTTCATAGTTCAATTTTCTTTGCGATAATTGCTGCTTTGTTGTTAATTTACCAATTTTTTTCAACCCCAAAGGCCTCGGTTGAAAACGAATTGGAATTGATCGAAGGGCGGCAAGAAATGGTTCGTCACTTGAAGACTGAATATCGGTTTTCGGATGAAAGCATACTAAAGGCTATGTCCAAGGTTCAGCGCCATAGATTTATTCCCGCTGATTATCAGGCTTCGTGTGACCCGTATGGCGATCACCCCTGTCCGATCGGAAACGGCCAAACCATTTCTCAACCTTTCATAGTCGCCTACATGACTGAAAGAATTCGGCCTCAAATCGGAGAAAAAATACTGGAAATAGGAACGGGTTCGGGTTACCAGGCTGCTATTTTAGCCGAATTGGGCGCCAAGGTTTTTAGTATTGAAATAATACCTGAATTGGCTAACCACGCTTCAAAAGTTTTAAAGGATGAAGGATATAGTCAGGTAAAAATCCTTCAAGGAGATGGGTATAAAGGTTGGCCAAAAGAGGCTCCGTTTGATGCGGTAATAGTTACTTGCGCTCCCGAAGAAGTTCCAAAGGCGCTTGTTGACCAACTTAAGGAAGGTGGAAGAATGATAATCCCTATTGGGATTGGCCTTCAAAGGTTGGTAATCTTGAGGAAAATTCTGGGAAACATTAAAATTGAAGAAGATCTGGCCGTAAGGTTTGTTCCCATGGTTCATGGGGAAAAAGAGTAAGCGTTCACCAGGCAAAGTACGGGAATGCTAATGCATATCGAGTTTCGCGAATTTGGGCCACTAGGCTTAGACCGCGCGAGGCGAAGACACGGGGATTCACTTCCCCTTATCAGGCGGCTGTGAGCCTCCCCTGAACGTTACTAAAAAAACAGGCGACCTTTTGTTTTTTTTGACGA
>JACPTH010000195.1 GCA_016192885.1 bacterium
AGGCATTGTGCGCTCGGTAATATCGAGAGACGCCATCACCATTATTCTAGAAATCAAAGCGGAGGCGGGAGCGGAGGGAACATCAAGGCGGTGGGCAAGAACTCCGTCGAGACGAAATCTAACTCTGGCGCCTTTTTCAATGGCTTCAACATGTATATCACTGGCACCCTGGCGAACCCCCAATACCAAAATTTGATTGACAAGTTGAATTATTGATGGTTGGTTCAGGGTTTCCCCTATATCCACCGACTTTGAAATACCGTCGCGTTGGGAATTTATCTCAAAACTCATCGTTATCTCGTTAATGTCAGGCATATCCGATTCTTCGGAATGTTCGGAGCGAAAAGATTCTAAAAACGGGGCGATTTTGGTTGGGGAAGTTACAAGGAACTTCGATCTTAGGCCTATTCCGGAAATTTGAGATTCCGCTTCCCGAATACGCGCAGGTTGAGATGTTACCAATGTCAGAACCCCGTCAATTAGGGAAAAGGGCAACAGCCCTAATCTGGTACAAAGACTAATTACTTGGCTTCCCAGTTCCTCAGGTTTTTGAAAATCTGATAAGTCAGTAAAAGGAAAACTGAAAGAGTCGGCGATTGCGGAATAGAGGGTATCTTCCGGAATATTCGCTTCGGCTACAAGAATGTCTTCCAATGGGATGGAATTTTTTTCCGATTTAGCCATGAAAACATTTAATGAATTCCTATCCAGGATTTTGCGATTCTCAAGAATGATATCCAGGGGTCTTCTCAGTAAAGAGGTTTTAATAAGCTTGGCCATAGCTCCTTCTCCTAAACCCTTCTCAGCTTATCGGCATCCTTGGGAAAAATGAAAACCTTTCAATATGTTCTCAGTTTTGCCAATGATTTTCTTTTCCCCCGAATTATTGAGGAGATACTTCAAATTGACTATTACCTAAAAGCTGTCATAGATAAAAAAGGCCTTTCGTTCAGCGGAAAAATTCAAAGTTTCATCCTCAGCCCTTTCTACTAACTCGTCCGGGGTGGTTCCCGAAATTAGCCCTTCTCTAAGCCAAGAATTTCCCGCAAGATAATCAAAAAATGGGAACTGCAATGAAGCTCTCAAAGGAAATTCTATCTCTTTTAATTGGCTATCAATAAGGGACCGAAGAAGCCTAATTCCAAGAGAAACTGCTCCAGGAAAAAAGGGTTGCGAGGATTTTAGATAAATTCCGAAGCACCTTTCACCCTTGAATTTTGAAAAAGTCGGTACAAATTCAATCGATTCCGCTACGATATGCTTGGGTAGCGATGGATTCAATCGATGGAGCCATGCCTTTGAATCGACCCAAGGCGCTCCGAGTATTTGGAAGGGCGCTTCAGTTCCTCTTCCCTCTGAAATGTTCGTTCCTTCAAAAAGGCAAGTTCCCGGATAAAAAAACGCGGTCTCGGTTGAAAGCATACTTGGAGACGGTCTAACCCAAGGAACATTAAGTTCGCCAAAAGACATTCCTCTGCGCCATCCCCGGCAAGGCCAAATCGTAATTTGAGATTGCTTTGAATGTTTTGCCGCCCACCATTTTGCCAATTCCCCGGGCGTGAAACCGTAGCGAATCGGAATCGGTAAATGCCCCACGAATGAAGAAAACTTGGGTTCTAAAAGCGGACCTTCGATGGAAATTGCGCCAAGAATATCCGGGCGGTCCAAAATATGAAGCGGAATATCGTATTTTAATGCTGCGTCTATCACGTTTCGAAGGGTCGAAATGTACGTGTAAAAGCGAACCCCCACATCTTGAATATCGTACACAAGGAAATAGCCGGATATTTTATGGGCCCGATATTAGATATTTTATGGGCCTGATATTTTATGGATTAGGCCTTTAGGCTCGGGATAGGAAAGAACCCTGCTGGCTTTAGCCCGCAGTAGTTTAGCCCTCTATTCATAACGTTATAGTGGTAATCCGAAGAATACATTTATAAATCAATTCAACGATCGCGACCGGTCGCATTTGTGACAAGCCCCACGTTCCCTTTTACTTGAGGATCGGCTAAAAAAGTTTCGTGGCCGTATTCAAAATTTCTCATGCATTCAACCAAATAATTACGAATTTAAAAGAAGCTTTACTTTTTTAGTTAGGGAAATAACATCCGCGAATCATTTTTTTGGGTTTCCCTTCTTGAATTTTTCATGTTCTTTGAGGAAGTCAGCGACCAAATAAAGAGACCCTGCGATAAGAATAGATGCGGATTTTCGGGTTGATGAAAGGGCGGAAGGAAAATCATCGCACCAAACCCACCTTGAATCGGTCGGTTGAATTTGAGTTTCAAACTCTTTGAAGTCTAGGGCCCGGTCGGTCGAGGGGGGAACAAAAGTAAGATACTCGGCGAATGGAGCCAGTGATAGAGCAATTTTGGATGCCGGCTTACCGCGCAAAACTCCAAGAATAAGATTACAAGGTTGGGGCATCGGAAACTCTTTTAGATAGTACACAAGGCTGGAAAGCCCTTCAATGTTATGCGCCCCATCTATCAGTACGGGCGGATCGTCGTAAAACCATTGGAGCCTACCAGGCCATCGGACGTTCATTATTCCATTCATCACAGCCTCTTGGGAAATTTCGAATCCATTCTTTCGAAGCTTAGAAACTGCGGAAAGAGCAACCGAGAGATTTTCAATTTGATGCCTTCCGACCAATGGGAAATCGAATTGTTTCGAAATTCCTGGGAGTGTAATATTGTGTCCATGCCTATGACTTTCAATTGTTTCCGCATTCTTTGAGATGTCGGAAACAATTAATTCGGCCTTTCTCTTAAGACAAGTTTTTTGAAAAATATCGAGTATCGAAGGGTCCTTTTCGCCGGTGATTAGAACTCCGCGTTTCTTTAGAATTCCAAGTTTCTCTTTGGCAATCGAGGGTTTGTCCGGTCCTAATAGGTCAGCGTGGTCGGTTCCTATGTTTGTGATAATCGCGATCTCGGGGGTTACGATGTTCGTGGCGTCTAATCTTCCGCCTAAGCCTACCTCAAGAATCGCTATATCGCAGTCATTTTCTCGAAACGCCCAAAAGGCAAGAGCGGTAACAAGCTCAAAAAAAGTTGGAGCCCCGATGCTAGGCTCTCGCTCCATGGTTTTAACGATTCCTTGCATTGCCTTTACTCCCTCTACCCAGGCGGAAGCGGAAAGGTCGTTATTTTGAATGCGAATTCGCTCGGTTACTCTTACGAGGTGGGGTGAAGTAGTTGAACCTACTTGGTATTGGCCGGTAGCGGAAAAAATGGATTCGAGCAAGACCGTAACCGACCCCTTCCCATTTGTTCCGGCGACAATTACGCTTGGAAAGTCTCTTTGAGGGTTTCCAAGGCGGTCAAGAAGAAACTCCATGCGATGAAAGCCATATGGTCCTTGCGACTTCTGAAATTTCTCCAACCACGAAATTGCTGAAAAAATATTAATGGGGCTCCCCTCCTTAAAGAAAGAAATTCATTTACCGGTTAGCCGCGGAGAGAACTCCTTCCTCAAAACCCATCTCCCCCGGCCTTGGAATCTCTCCACGCTCAATCATTCCCCCAATAGCCATTTGCTTTGACACCGTTGCTTGGGTTATTCCCTCCCTAAGCAAAATTTGTCGTACGTTGTACTCAATTGAGTTTAGAAAAGTATTTTCAATAAAGTCTTCCGGAGTATCCCCCCTTGTAAAAGCGTCTAAATTTGCCGCCATCTCTTCCGGGGTGACATTTCTGCCTAGATAAGTTTGATAAAACGTATTAAGAAGTCGCGTTTGTGGGGAATTCGGGTTAGCCACCGGCGGAGGCGGTGGTTTGGATGGAAAGGGAGGCGGGGTAAAGCCCTGCCTAGCCTCAGGCCGCACAAAACCTTGAAGGGACGGAATTTGAGGAATCTCCCCAGGATATGTGCCCCATTGGGCCAGGTCCGGGACGTCCTGGGCGCCCGGCGCCCGGGCACCAAGAACTTTTACCATGTCGGAAGGTTTTACCAAAGTTGAAATGAGGCGCGCTTTTTCAGCCGAACTTTCTTGATTTTGCAAACGTTTATTTAGCAATTCGTCTACTTTTGAAGCCAAAGTTCCGCTTTCGCCTTTGGGAAAATCTTGCGAATCGAACATTTTAAAAAGAATCGGATAAAACCTATTGGAGATGTCAAAAAGGTCATCGTTGAAAAAAATTCTCCAAAAATACAAGTACGATGATTCTTCAAGTTTTACTCGAACGTAAATATCGGCCTGAAAATCTTTTCCGGGCGTGTTTTCAGCAAAAATATCATACTTTCCGCCGAAGAGGGAAATCCCCATTTTCTTAAAAGGAGCGCTCTTGAAAAATCGCTCGCTCCAAGAAGCGTTGTAAAGGCGGGCAAGGATTTTTGAGTAACCGGAGTAAGCTATCAAAAACGAACTTTGATGTAAATTCATTCGAGTCAATTGGTCTGAGTATCCACGACCCATTCTTGAAATCGCAAAGATAAAAAATGCAATTGACACCCCTGCCGCTAAAACAAGCGGTAAAACGTAGCCTTCCCTAATTTTTCTCATTTTGCCTTATTTGTTGGTTCTTATGAAATTCAGGAAGCCGGGTATTTTTGCTTCGACAATATCAGAAACAATCTTCAAATTTGGATATCGCTTTTGCAACTCGCTTGGGTTATCCGCCCAAGCTATTTCCTGGAAAATAAGCCTATTGAGAAATGGGTTTCGACCGTTGCAAAAAGATTTCATTCTAGCGAGAAAATCTTTGTAATCTTTTTTCCCCTCTTTATAAGAAGGGCTTACAGAAAGGATCTTGTAAATATCCAATAATCTAAGAACAATTTGGTTAACTCTTCGCGACCCTTGGGAAAGGATAAGAGACTTTTCCAGCAAGCTCTCATAATTTGTTCTAGACCAGAAAAGAGAAGAGTTAAGATTGTCGCATACCTGTTTAAAATTTTGGAAAACCTGAGAAAACCTAAATTTATTTTCCCAAAGATATTTGCCTAAATGTTGCTGGTCAAAATTCTTTTGTACCATCGAAAAAGTCGGTTCAAGAGCAGCCAGTATTTGGAATGAAGATTTGGCCAACTCATAGAACTGCTTCGCCAACTCCCGGCAGCATTTGGCCAATTCGTTTGAAGCTTTGCCTTTAAGGTTTTTTCTTTTATCTTCGAGATCATTTATCAGCTTTAGAGTGTCAGAAAAAAATGCGGAGGCAAAGTAGTTTTTACACACATAATGAATCTTCCCCAAGCCCTTGATCGTATCAAAATCTCCTCCTTTGGCGGAAATAAGGGAGCTAAGGGATTTTCCTGCCTCAAGATAAAATTCAGAGCAAATAAGTTTCTCGATTTCAGCGTCGTCGGGATTCGAGGAAAACTGAGTTTTCTTCGCTGAAATCACTGAGGGGAAATCGCAGGAAAACTCATACTTCCCTCCTCCGGTTTTGGCTTTCCAGTTTAGCTTTCCGGTTACGATGTAAAGGTTTTTTAGTTCGGACGGATCAGTTAAAGACCCTTGCCTAAGGGCCGACAGAGAGAAACTAAAATCTTTAAGCTGGGAATACAAAGGTTCTTGGTTGGAATCAATTTTTCCGTCGGCTGACGGATCGATGTAGAACCAAGGAGGGCTGGTGTCGGCGAGATATGAAAAATAGGGAGAACCCCCGTCTACGACTTTCTCTGAAGGGATATTTTTCCCCTCGATTCCCGAAAAGCCATATGGGTTAATGATAATTTCTTGGTTTAAATCTTCCATTAGCTTTTGTGAAAGAAGAATGGCGGAAAAATGGTCGGCCCCAAATTCAATTTGCCGGGTGCTCATTTTTATCCAAGCCAAATAGGAAGCTCCGATGAAGGAAAAAATCAATACTCCAACAATCACTTCGATGAAGGTAAACCCATTCTTTTTTACAACCCTCATTGCAAATCTTCCAAATTCATGATTCCAATATGCGTTAAAAATTGAAACTCTCCCTTTAAATTTGCCAAAGTCGCATTAACTGAAACGCTGAACGGGCTGACGCTTGTAAACGTCAATCTTTTGACCGAGCGAACAAGAATTCGTTGATCTTCCTTTTTGAATGAGCCGCTTTGATTGCCGACGTAAAAAACCAGCTTAAAAAGTTTTTTATTGCAAATTTTTGACGTTTCTTCATCATTGTCTAAATACAGGATGCAAACGTTGTTAATTACATCTTTCAAAACCAGATACGGCGAAGTTTCGCCGATGAAAGGGCGGACAATCTCGCCAGATTCGCGGATAATTTTCGTGATTTCATCCGCGGATTTTCTTGCATCCATTTGAAGAATTAAGCGGTCGGAAAGCCCTGGTTGAGTTGATGTGCGTAATTGGGTAAGGGTTCTTCCAACCATCAACCCGACCAAAATAAATATCAAGGCGGAAATTGAAATTTCGACCAGAGTATATCCGAACTTTCTAGCTGGTGGAGTTGCGCGATTTTTTGTTCGGGTTTTGCGGAATTCGCTCCAAGACTTCGCTACGCCAACTCGAAATGATAACTTCCAGCTTATCTCCAAGTCGTTGCCAATACCCCTTTGAATCGCCATCCATGGCGATCTGCGGGGTGACCAT
>JACPTH010000196.1 GCA_016192885.1 bacterium
CTTTATTAGAGGTCTCCAGGATGAGCTGGAAACCGGTTTAATTCGGCTGGAACCAATCGAAAACGCTAAGGTTTATATTGTAAAACCAAAGAAAGAGGTTTTTAAGGAGGATCAAAAAGAACCCACGGCAAGCATTTTTTTGAAGATCAAACCCGGTTTTGATATAACCAAAGAACAAATTCGAGCGATTCGCGAGTGGATTTCGTCCGCCGTAGAGGGTTTGAAACCTGAGAATATCAGGATTACCGATACCATGGCGCGTGACCTTTCACAACTTTTAGCTGACGAAGAGAGTATGACTCTTGATAAAATGAAGACTGCTCAGCTAAAATTTAGAAGAGACAATGAGAAGGAACTTGAGCATAAACTTCAAAGTCAATTGGAAACTGTTTTTGGGCGTGCGGTTGTTCGTGTTACCGCCGCTATGGATTTTGACCAAAAAGAGGCAATTAGTGATATCGTTGTTCCCCCCATTGAGGGAAGCGACAAAGGAATTACCCTTTCGGAAAAAATAGAGCAAGAAAAATACAGTGGGCGCGATCTTACCACCGAAGGGGAACCTGGGGTGAATTCAAACGTTCCTCCTGGGTCGCCTGCATACCCTAGCAAAGAAGAGGGAATGAAAAACGAGTATGAAAAAAACGGGGCTATTAGAAATTACGAATTTACCCGCTCGAAAGAGAAATTTATAAAAGAACAGGGTGTTTTGAGAAATATTTCAGTTTCCGTCATTCTTGATAAAGATCCTAGACAATTAGGGGGCGATATCGAAGAACAGATCCGTTCCATTGCCCAAGCCACGGTGGGTTTTAACAAAAAGAGGGGCGATGTTCTTACCTTAATGATTATTCCTTTCAATAACGACTTAGCTGAACGGGCGAGGCGGGAAATGGATGAGCGTCAAAGACAGGAGAGAACAATGTTTTTGATTGTAATAGGGCTTTTAATGTCCATTCCAGTATTCATAGGAATGATTTATATTTTTGTGCGCCTGTCCCGGGGAAGGGTTTTGGCCCAGGAAAAATCCGCGTTGGAAGCCGCCGCCCAAGAAGCCGCAGCTTTACAAGCTACCGAGGATGCAAAAAAAGCCCAATTGGAAGCTCAACGTTTAAAAGAACAAGCAAAACGTTTTGAGGATATAAAAAATTTCTACCCGGAAATCGATGACGTTGAAGAGAAAAAAAGGAAGATTCAAGAACTTCGGTATAAAGCATATTTGTTTGCCAAGGATAACGATAAATTGCCCCAGGATTTTGACGAAATGATTCCTGAAGAGCAATATATTTTCCAAGAGGCTTTTAAGCGGAAATCTGAAGGATCGCTTGAAGAGGGTTTAGCGAGACTCGCCAACATTATTAATGAGCGGGAAAAAATTCGTCAGGAGCATCTAAATAGGCTACAAGCTGAAGCTAAAGCCAAAATGAATTTAGAAGAGAGAGTTAGAACCCTTGTTACAGGAAATCCTGATGATGCCGTACAGGTTTTAAGGAGTTGGCTGGAAGAGTGAGCCAATCAAAAAATAATGGCTAAAAGCGCGGCAATCCCGGCAAAAAAGGAAGCTCCAGCCGGAGCAAAAGACCTATCCGGAAGAGCAAAAGCGGCGATTTTGCTAATTTTTTTAGGGCCGGAAACAAGCGGGAACATTTTTCAATCTCTTAAAGATGAAGAAATTGAAGCGTTAACAATTGAAATCGCCAAATGGAGAAAGATTTCCCCCGAAGATAAACAACTCGTTCTTTTTGAGTTTGAACAGCTTATGATGGCGCGTGAATTTTACGCTCAAGGGGGTCTTGACTACGCCAAGGAACTTCTTGAAAAATCCGTGGGACCCATTAAAGCGCTTGAAATACTTTCCAGAATGGGAACTTCACTGCAGGTTCGTCCTTTTGAATCGGCTAGGGCCGCAGATCCCACCCAGCTAGCCACCTTGATTCAGAGCGAACATCCTCAAACCATTGCATTGATTTTATCTTATTTGCAACCTGAAAAAGCTTCCATTGTTTTGCAATCCATGACCGCGGAAGCTCAGACCGAGATAGCTAAAAGACTTGCCCTCATGGACAGAACCAGCCCCGAGGTTACCCGAGAGGTTGAAAGTTATCTTGATCGGAAACTTTCCGCTATCATGAGTCAAGATTTTACCACTGTAGGCGGAATTGAAACCCTGGTAAGCATCTTGAATTCAGTCGATCGGGCAACCGAGAAGACCATTATTGAAACCATGGAGGTCCAAGAACCAAACTTAGCCGAAGAAGTAAAAAAACGACTGTTTGTCTTTGAAGACGTAGTGTTAATCGATGACCGTGGAATTCAAAGAATGCTGAAAGAAATTGACCCCAAGGATCTTTCAATTTCTTTAAAGGGAAGCACCGACGAAGTGAAAGAAAAATTTTTCAAGAATATGTCAAAGCGGGCTGCTGAAATGTTAAAAGAAGAGATGGCTTACATGGGCCCCGTTCGTTTACGCGATGTTGATCAGGCCCAACAAAGAATCGTTCATATCGTGAAAAACCTTGAATCCAAGGGCGAGATAGTTATTGCCCGCCCAGGCGAGGAGGAAATGATTGGTTGATCCATGGAAAGGTCGCAAGGGGATTGACATTTTGGTTGATATTCTTTGGCATGTTGAGCCTTCAAACCAATATCGCTTACTAAAAAATCTTCAGGTCTCCGCTCCGCAAATTGCGGCTGAGTTGCAAAAGCGCTTGTTTACTTTTGATCACCTTAGCGAGGGAGACAATCGCGGAGTACAACGATTGCTCAAACGAATTCCAATGCGTGATTTGGCAATGGCTTTAAAGGGAGCATCCGAAGAAATTTTGAAACGTTTCGCCGGAAATATGTCCCAGCGCTCTCTTCAAGAACTTCGTGAAGAGATCATGAATCTGGGGCCTTCAAGACTTTCTGATATAGAAAATGCCCGAAATAGAATTGTTTCGATCGCTAGAGACTTGGTTGGTAAGAAGGAGTTGTTTATTGGTAATTCGGGTAAAGATGCCTGGGTTGAGTAGAAGTCATTTAATTTTGGAATGGATTTAAGGTAGAAAAGAATGGGTAATGTTTTCAAAGCGAATCAAATACTGGTAGACAAAACTAAACCCACCAAAATTTCCTCCTTCCAATCAAAAGTTCAATTTCAAATTAGCCCGGAAGAAGTAGAAGAGGGAGAAAAAGCCAAAGGCCAGCTTCTAAACAAGCTTAAGGCAATGTTTTCCCCTGAAGAAAATAGTCTTGGAGCGGGTGAGGCGTCCGCGGAACCTTTATCC
>JACPTH010000202.1 GCA_016192885.1 bacterium
ACAACCGGCAGGAAAGTGTAGATTGCTTTAAACGCTTTGCGAATGTGGCCTGGTAAATCACGCTTCAGGGAAATAAAACAAACTCCTGTCTCGGGAAACAAAACAACTTGAACATTTATCTCCCGCTTTAATGCGCAAAATCTTACTTTTGGCTACTTATCCTGCGAAGTTTCCGGATGCGAAGATAAAACAGCCGGGTGGGGAAAGCTTCTGATGGGACCGAAACGAGAAAGGGGCCAATATAAAAGAACCGCTTGGCCTTTTAGATTGGTCAATGGCATGGGACCCCAATATCGGCTGTCGGCGCTATTGTTTCGATTATCCCCCATAACGAAAAGATTTTCTAAAGGAACGACGGTTTCAAAATCTGACAGGGGAGGTTCTTTAATATAAGAATCTTCGACTAGAGCTACTCCATTAACGTAAACAATGCCTTGCCGAATTTTTATTTGATCGCCTGGAAGGCCGACAACCCGTTTAATAAAATCCCTGGGTTTGGCAAGCGGGTCTTTATCCGGGTATTTAAAAATAATGATGTCACCTCTTTTTGGGATGGAAAAGGAAATTTTGGGTAAGAAGGGAATTCGACCGTCAAGCGATAGATCGGCAACATAGGCGAACTTATTCACAAGTATCCGGTCTCCGGACCTTGTAAGCACGAAATTACCCTTTCCGTCGGGCTCGGATTTCTCGCCAAAAAGGGTTGGCTCCATGCTTCCGGTGGGTATCCAAAACGCTTGAATAACGAGGCTCCGAATGATAATGGCCAGAAAAAAGGCGATGATAACGGTTTCGCTCCACTCTCGAAAAGAGGATTTGTAAAAAAGTAAAAATTCCTTTTGGCCTAGAACCTGGTCATTCGCGTCAACTATTTTTATCGCGAAATCGTTTGCCCCATTTTTAAGGCGCAAGGTAGCAGCAAAATTTCCTTTTTCAGCCGGGATTTGATTCGACGTTGCCTTTCTCCCACGGGGGTGATGAGTTAACTCCAATCTGCAATCTTGGGGAAGGCGTCCTGAAAGTTGCCCCGCAAGCCAGATTACAGGATCGACCAACACTTCATTAGTGTTGATTTGATCGACAAGAACGACATTGCCGCTACCGTGGCGGATAGAAATTTCTCGGACCCGAATTTTTGAGTTTTCGTCGCTTCCGCTAATTGAGCTTGCAACCAAAAAAATTATCCCTCTTTTTGCGATGTCATAATCTTATCTCTAACGCGAGTTTGCTTTCCAACTCTGTTTCGAAGATAATATAGTTTCGCCCTTGCGACTTTTCCATGGCGAATAATTTGAATATCGGTGATGTTAGGAGAATGCAAAAGAAATGTTCGCTCAACTCCAATTCCATAACTAATCTTCCTAAGGGTAAAATTTTCTTTTAAATTTGTAAAAAGAATTGGGGGCTCATTTTCTTCACCCTTTCTAGGGTTTTTTTCATAATGTCCCCGACGAATGGAAATTACAATCCCTTCAAACGCTTGAAGGCGTTCTTTATCCCCTTCGCGAACTTTTAAATGCACTCTAACCGTGTCACCATATTTAAAAATAGGAATTGTTTCACGAACTTTCAGGTAGCTAGTTTCAATGCTCTTAATAATTTGATTCATAAAAACTCCTTTTGGTTGTAAATAAAAAATCTTCTTCTTTTTTAAGAAAAAAAATGCTTGGAAAAATTTTGAACTAATCTTCTCCTAGAACCGATTGAAAAAGATCCCTATCAATTTGGGAAGTCGAGGTTTTCGCGAAAATGTCAGGTCTACGAATCGCGGTTCTAAGAATAGCCTTTCCTCTACGCCATTTTCTAATTTTTTCATGGTTTCCTTCCATTAAAACTTGGGGAACCCTTTGATTCTCCCATTCATAGGGCCTGGTGTAGTGAGGATAATCTAAGAGCCCGCCAAAAAAAGAATCCTGCTCAACAGAATCAATTTTTCCAACTACTCCCGGAATCATTCGCGAAATTGAATCGACAAGTATCATGGCGGCAAACTCTCCCCCCGTCAAGACATAATCACCAATGGATATCTCCAGGTCAAATTCAGGCAAAATCCTTTCATCAAAACCTTCATAACGACCGCACACCAAAACAAGACGGTCGAACCGAGAAAGTTCTTCAACCACGGTTTGGCGAAGCGGAATACCTTGAGGGGACAATCCGATTACCGGCCCGATTGGGCCGTCTTTTCGGATTTCTCGAATGCAGGAAACCAGAGGTCCGGGTTTGAGTACCATTCCCGGCCCCCCTCCAAATGGGGAATCATCAACTGTTTTGTGGCGCCCTTCCCCGAAATCTCGAAAATGTCTAATTTGAACGTTAATCAACCCGCTCTTTTGGGCTGACCCTAGAATACTATCATTAAAAACGTTTTCAAAGAGCCCGGGAAAAATCGTGATTATATCAAAAATCATGATGATTCGCCCAAAACATGCCATGAAAGAGGGTGAGATAATTTTACTAGCCGATCCCGGCGATTAATTGATTCGATGAAAATCTTTTTAAAACAAACGAGAACTTCCCCAAATTTTGAAGATCGAATCGTAAGAAACGGTGAACGATTCTCCGATTGGAAATCTGAAATTTCCCCGACAATTGAACCGTCGGGAGCTTCGACTTTCATCCCGATAAGTTCGTCAGGATAATAGGAATTAGGCGGAGGCGAAACCCTTTCAGAAATGGGAATGAAAAGATCAGTGCCCGAAAGAGGTTGGGCTGTTTCTTTTGTCGAAATGGAGTTAAAAAGGATTTCCATGAAGCCCTCAATTTTTAATGGCCGAGAAGCGGAAACAGTCATTTTCTGATATCTGTTCTTTCCGGTTCCCAGATAAAGAGTGGCCCCCGCGTCGAACCGACCGGAAAAATCGGTGTAGATAGCCACTTTTAGCCAACCCATTAGCCCGATGGGTTTAAGAATCTTCCCAACGAACGCCCACTCGGGGAAATCGGAAGATTTTTGATAAAATTTACAGTTCGGATCCTCAGATTTTCCGGAATTGGATTTCATATGGTTTTCAAGATCGGTGAAAACAAGCACTTTATACAAGTTCCATCATAATTATGATCGTCGGAATAAATGTCAATAAAATTTTTTATTTTGATGGGGATAATTTTAAATGAATCGTGAAAAAAATAGGAAATTAACAATCGCCTTAACATACAACAAAAAAAGAA
>JACPTH010000203.1 GCA_016192885.1 bacterium
ATCTGCACAAAAGGTTATTTGAACGATCTCGGCGCTGAACAAGTTGATACCGTTTGTTCGGAGTTTTTGGCTAAGGGGGTCAAGAGAATTGTTATAGACCTTGCTCAGTCCCCTTTGATAAATAGCATTGGTATCTCCATTCTCATCGGGATCATTGAATCCATTGAAGAGGCTTCAGGAGTCCTGGCGTTTTCAAGCCTTACTCCGACCAACCTGAAAACCTTCGAAATGATGGGGTTGTTGCAGTTTGCAAAAGCTTTCGACAACGAGCAAGAAGCCGTAAGTAATTTTAAGTCAATGTAAATATTTTTCATGTCGACGGAAAAACCTTCTTCCGAACAATCATTTCAGCAGCTTGCCCAACGATATGAGTATGTCCTAGGTGCGTTGAGCGATATTGGGGACGAATTGTGCCGTGTCACCGGGTTTGACATTCAACTAAAGTCCTTGCTCCATCTACTAATGGGAACCCTTGGGGTAGGAAAGGGAGGAATCCTTTTATACAACTCCTCAGGCTCTCAAATCAAGCTGCAATGCGCATGGAAACTTTCAAAAAAAGAGGCCTCTTTTCCCATCGACCACCTGCAGGTTGAAGCCCTGGAAAAAATTAATCAACCGGTTTCTTTCCAAAACTTAGATTCTCCATTCCTGCAAAGTCTTTCCAAAGAATTCCCTAACGATGATTTAAGTTTTATTTCCGTTTTGAAAGTTCGGGAGAAACTTATTGGTTTGCTGGTAGTTGGCCAAAAATTGAACAAAAGCTCATTTGAAGAGAAAGAAATTAGCTTTCTAATGACGCTTTCAAGGAATATTTCGGTTGCGATTAACAATTTTTTTCTACTTTCAGAACTAAGGGAATCAAATCGAAAACTTGACGACAAAATTCAAGAGGTTAGCGCACTTTACCAGGCCACTCAAATGATCGCCTCTGAAATCCAACTTCAGAATTTGTTGGATATCGCCATTAACGCTACTTCTGAAATATCTGAAGTAACCCGCGGAAGCATATGGCTCTTTGACGAAGAATTAGAGCGGTTTTTTCTGAAAAGCCACAGGGGTGATGACGAAAAATTTCCTGAAGACGTTTTTTTGAAAGATTCGGTGGTTTTGCAAAATGTTTTGAATTCCAAGGAACCCTTCATTCAAAAACCCTCCCAAGTCCCGGACAACGAAAAAGACCGTCTGGAATACAAACTTTTTGGTGAGTCTTTTATTCTCGTTCCCATCCTTAATCAGGGTGAATTTCTTGGAATCATGCATCTTTGCGAAAAAATGCGCCATCAAGAGTTTTCCGAACGAGATAAAAGACTAATAAAGGTTTTTGCGATTCAACTCGGCGCTGCGGTGAAAAATGCAAAATTGTATGAACAGGCAATTACCGACAGCATGACTCACCTTTATTTGCACCGTTATTTTAAGCAAAGGCTTTTTGACGAAATGAAACGCGCCGCAAGGTTCAACCGACATGTCGCTCTAATAATGCTTGATATTGACCATTTTAAAAGGTTTAACGATACTTACGGGCACCAAGTAGGGGATGAAGTCTTAAAAAAGGTCGCATCCACCATGAGGAAAAGTTTGAGAATTCATGATTTGCCGGCCAGATATGGCGGCGAAGAGTTCGCGCTTGTACTCCCTGAAACTGATTTACCAGGTGCCGCTGCGGTTGCCGAAAGAATACGTCGCGCCATTGAAACCGATTATATTGAACACGAAGGAAAAATTATTAAAATCACCGCTAGTTTCGGCGTTTCAGTTTTTCCAGAGGCTTCCTCCGATGTGGAAACCATTATCAAAACCGCGGATGACGCTTTGTATTCATCGAAAGAAAACGGTAGGAACCAAATTTCCTGTGCTCCTATCATATTCCCGGCCAATTAGAATTAAATTTAGTTTTCTTTTTCGAAGATTTTTTTCCCGTCTAGATAATTCAAAATTTAGGAGTTTTTCCTATGCCTGAACTTCCAAAATGGGCGAATGAAATGAAAGAGATTTTCAAGGGCGGATCAATTAGCCAATTTGTGCTTTATGGAAATGTAAATGACTGGGTATCTGCGCCGACAAACTCGGGTGGAACCGAATTTCTGCCTCTTAAGGATTTTTTGGTTAAGGTCATGTTTGAACCCTTTGAAACAGTTCTTTGCTACAATCGTGGAAAAGGAATTTTTCCCTTAAAAGGCGGAGAGCTATTTTACCAATTCTTGAAAGTTTTTGACACCTTTCATAGAACATCGTTTTCTTCAATTCCATCTGCATCAGCCCAAGACCCCGCAAAATCCTTGGATTTTGGAAACCTTCTTCCCAAAGAACCTAAACGGGCGCTTGAACTTTTGGATCGTTTCATCAGAAATGGATTGTACCGCACACGGCCAAACGCAGATCAAAAGGCGGTTGCTGACCCAATGCGAGTCGCGGGTATTCTTGATTACGCCCAGTACCTTTTCCCTAGGGCGGACCCGGCTTACATGAACCAAGATTCAGTCGAGGTTTTAATTAAAGTCTTGGAATGGGCCTCTGATAGAATTATTAGCAGCGCTTTCATCGCGACCTGCTTGATTACCGAAAACCTCGCCGATCTTAACAAGCAAATTGTTGAGAGTTCTTACTCCGCGAAGTTGAGAATCGATCTTCCCAATGGGGTCGAAGTTAGAGAGTATGTAGAGGCGGTTACCGCGACCATTCCTGATTTTTCTAGCATTTGTGAAGTTGATCGACAGGGTTTGGGACAAAAGCTTGAAGGTCTTTCAAGAGTTGACATTCACGACCTTATTCAAAGGGCGGTAAAAAACAACAGGAAAATCACTCATTCCTACTTAAAGACAATAAAGAAAGAAATGATCGAAACTTCCGCGGGTGGGCGAATTGAGTTCGTCGAGTCCGCCAGAAATCTCGATGACGTTGCAGGTCATCATGAAGCTAAAACATGGTTGCGTCAAGATGCCGGTTTGATTAGAAAAGGTCGTTTAAAGGCTCTTCCGATGGGATACCTTCTAAACGGCCGAATTGGGACGGGGAAAACTTTCCTGGTTGAATGTTTTGCCGGGGAGGTAGGAATCCCATGCGTCGAGCTGAAAAACTTCCGAGAAAAATGGGTTGGCGCTTCGGAAGGTAATCTTGAAGGGATTTTCAAGATCCTTCATGCAATGGGCCAGGTAATTGTTTTTATCGATGAGGCCGATCAAATGGCGGGGAAAAGGGGTGGGGGAGACGGCGATTCGGGATTATCGGGAAGAATTTACGGGATGCTTGCTCGTGAAATGTCCGACACTCGAAATCGGGGGAGAATTTTCTGGATTTTCGCGACCTCGCGCCCTGACCTACTAGAAGTCGATTTGAAAAGAGTCGGTCGACTTGATGTACATATCCCTCTTTTTTCGCCTCAAACTCCGGACGGGAAGAAGGAACTTTTTCTTGCCCTTGCGAAGAAGAATA
>JACPTH010000249.1 GCA_016192885.1 bacterium
GATCGCTGATTTCGGAATTAGCGGCGATAACTTTTGGATGTTTCTCCCTGTATGTTTTTAGCAATTGAAATAGCTTTGCTCTTGCGCTTCCCAATTCTCCGTTTAACCGCGCTATTTCATTAACGAAGTTGGAATTCGGGCCTTTGATATACTTTGGAATAGTTGACAATTTTCGACGCTCTTCGTCAAGTTTTACGGAAATACGTTTGGCTTCTTCCTCAAGCGCTACGCGATTTACTTCTAGGGCGGGAATTCCGGATTGATTTTGTACAAGTTGCATTTCCTTCCGGCCGTTTTCTATCTCTTCCATCAGAACTTTTTTCTTCTTTTCAAGGGTTTCACGCTCAAACCGTTCGGGTCTTAAAGAATACCCTAGAAATTGATCCGACAAAATTTTTATCAAATCATTACTTAATGATTGAAGGAGAGCGGGGTTAGAATGGCGAACATTTAGTTTCACCAAACCCGGGCCCGCTTCCTCCACCGAGTAGAAATTTGTGCAGCCTTTAAGATGAGTTTCCAATCCGGATTTCCTTAAAGCGTCAAGAATTAACGGCTTTTGAGAAAGAATACCTTTCATGTATCCGGCTGGACTGCTTTCATTTGTACCCTCGGAAGAAAAAACCCGTAACAAAGATTGGTCCTCATAAAGAGGAGGAAAGGAAAAATTTAGAAAGGCGGTGATAAAGAGGGCGGATAGAATGATAAATGACGCTTCAGCCCAATGGAGCCGCAAACTCCTAATAATTCCCTGAAACAGTGTCTCGTATTTCATGAAATCGTCCTCGCGCTTTTGGATAAGAAACCGAATGCGAAATAATGATCGCCTATCCAATCCATCGACAGATTAAAAATCGAACCGAAGAGGATGTCGACTAACAAAGAATTCAGTAGCGCTGATACCCGCATACTCCGCAAAACCTAACTCCCTCTTTTTGCTCCGTTCCGCATTTCCTGCAGGGGCCCGTCACAAAATCTTCATAGGCGGAAACTGCAAAAACGGTGATAGGCTGTGATTTTCCCTTGACGACAACTCCGGGCCGCTCTTCGCACTTTCCAACCCAATCTTTTAGGGTTTCAATGCAAAATTGACTGACTATTATCTCGCCTCCGGCTGCTAGACCGCATAAGCGCGACGCAAGATTCACTCCGTCCCCGATCACCGTAAAATTTGAAAGGCGCTTGGAGCCGACATGTCCCACGATCACTTCCTGATAATTAATGCCTATCCCCATGGAAAAAGCCGGAAAACCCTCTCCAACCCAAGCGGCCATGTTTTTCTGAACGTTGCGCTGCATTTCAATCGCGGCTTTAACGGCGGACAAACACGGGTTTTCAAGGGGAATGGGAGTTCCAAACAAAACCATAGCCGCATCCCCCATAAATTTGTCGAGGGTTCCACGAAATTTCAGAATGGTATCGGTTACGAGGGAAAAATGCCTGTTTAACAACTCAATTACTCTCTCGGGAGGAAGTTTCTCCGAAAGGGGAGTAAATCCGCGGATATCCGCGAAGAAAATCGCGACCTTTTGCCTGCTTCCTCCAAGTACAATTCCTTCGGGGTTGCTTTCAATGAATTCGACAACCTCCGGCGCAACCATATGCGAAAAAATCCCGCGCAGTTTTGCAAGCTCTTGAGTGCGTTGATTTAAGGTTTTCTTTTGTTCCGCGATAACTTCCGCATTTGTCATGACTAGTCCCATCAAGGAAGCAACCATTTTCAGAAGTTCGATTTCATCTTCCCCCGCAAAAACGTTCCCGCTGTATTGGCAAACAACTATAAGTTTCTCAACAACCCCGGCTTTACGAATTGGGCAGGCAATCTTGACGTCCGAAATTATTCCGCGACGCTCGAGAAATGCAAGGTCCGGGTTACTTCGAACATGCGCCAAACTTAAAATTACTCCATGCTTCGCGGAATAAACCGGGATAGACTCTTCCTCAAGAGGAATAATCGGAGGGTTGTCTCCCGGGAATCCCTTTGAAACTTCCGAGCGCCAGCCACTTTCAGTACAAGTGAAAATTGCCCCCTTTTTAATGCCTAATGCGCTTTCAAGTAAGGCCCACGAAAAATCAAGGACCTGCAAGGAATCCAAACACCCGATGAGAGCTTTTATTCTCTCGAAAAAAATGTGGTTTTTTTCAAACAGATCCTCTAGCCGTTTCTTGACTTGGTCAAGTTCTCGCTCGACCTTTTCTTTTTTTTCGGAAAGGTTAAAACAGTCTTTCTTAACGGTCTCTAATTCTTTTTTCGTTTTTCCAAAAAGATCGTCAAAGATCATTGTTGCTTATTCGTTCTTTTTGGATCTATATTCCTTAGGAAGGTCGGAAAGTTTTATTTTCTGCGATTTTACCAATTCTTTAATCGTATCATTCATTGTCATGCAACCTTGTTTTCTTCCAATTCGCATTAACGACGGAATTTCATGTACCTTCTTTTGTCGAATCAGGTTACAAACTGAAGACAACATAGGCAAAATTTCATAGGCAAGTATCCTGCTTTTATGGTCCCCTGATGGAATCAACATCTGAGAGATCACCAGTTTTAAGCAGCTTGCCAAGATAAATCTAATCGCATCGCGTTGATGGGAAGGAAAAATATTAATAATACGGTTAACGGTTTGAACGGCGCTATTGGTATGAAGGGTTCCGAGCACTAAATGCCCTGTTTCCGCGGCTTTTAAGGCTGTTTCAACGGTCTCTTGGTCGCGAAGTTCTCCGATAATACTCACATCCGGATCTTGGCGCAAACCGGCCGAGAGACCCTCATGAAAACTTAGGGTATCCATCCCGACTTGGCGTTGATTAACAACCGAAGTCTTGTATTCGGGATAAACGTACTCAATCGGGTCTTCAATGACTAAAATATGCTTATCGCCGTTTTGGGCGATCGTGTTTACAAAACTGGCGATTGTCGTCGTTTTCCCGCTATTTGTGGCTCCGGTAACTAAAACCATTCCATTTTTAATTTTTAACAGCTCAATTTCAAATTCCCTGGAGAACCCGAGTTTTTCCAAACTCGAAATTGAACTTGGAACCAACCGCAGGGAAATGGCAACAGTGTTTCTTTGCAAAAAGATATTAGCTCGTAGTCTACAAAGGTTTTGGAAATCAAAGGAAAAGTCAACTTGACCTTGCGCCCTAAATTCTAAAAGTTGTTCTTTCGACATCATTTCAAGGGCAAGTTTTTCAAGTTCTTTTGGGGAAATGGGCGGATAATTGAGGCGATGGATTTTCCCCGCAATTCGAACGAACGGAGGGGCCGCAGTTTTAATATGGACGTCGAAAGCTCCCATTTCTAGAGCGGTTTTGATGAGTTTTTCAAGTTCTTCTAGCATGGAATTCCTAATCGCCCCAGACGCGCCGAAAGAGCTTCCGGATCAGGGCTAAATGAAAGAGCTTTCTCAGGGCTTACTTTTTTCCCGACAACCAACTGCTCCAATGAAGAATTCATTGTAATCATCCCATCGGAACGTCCGGTTTCAATAAATAATGGGAGTTGTTCCTGCTTTTCGGAACGAATTACATTTTTTATAGCTTGGGTGTTGATTAAAATTTCGCGAGCGGCAACGCGTTTTTGAGGGTCTTCCATGGACGGAACGAGGGCTTGGGCTACAATCGAAACCAAAACCGACGCGAGTTGTTCGCGGATAAATTCTCGCCCCTCAGGAGGGAAAACGCCAAGAATACGTTCGACAGCCGATGTGGTCGTGCTTGCGTGGAGAGTTGAAATGACAAGATGGCCTGTTTCCGCGGCCACCAGCGCCAATTGAACCGTTTCCAACTCGCGCATTTCACCCACCATAATAATATCAGGGTCTTGGCGAAGAGCCGCCCGAAGAGCATCCGGAAAGGTCAAAAAATCTTTTCGAAACTCCCGCTGAAGGAATTGGCTCTTTTCATCTTTAAACAGAAATTCTATCGGATCTTCTAAAGTAATAATCCGGAACGGTTGGGAAATGTTAATGTTTTGCATTAGCGCGGCGATAGTAGTACTTTTCCCTGAGCCCGTGGGGCCGCATAACAAAATCAAGCCGGAATCTTGATCGACCGATTCGATAATTTGACGTTGTAATTGAATTGAATCCGGGGTGGGAACGACAAAAGGAATCTGGCGAAAAACGAAAGCCAATTCTCCGCGTTGCAAGAAGCAGTTTACCCGAAAACGGCTAACCCCTGGGACAGAGACCGAATAATCGAGTTCCTTCCTTTGGTTAAACTGCTTTAACATTGTCGGGGTGGCGGTGGTTTCCAAAAATTTCTGAAGTTGTTCATTCTTTAGAGGTATTCCTGATGACCTTTTTAGCGTTCCGCCAACGCGGAAAACAGGGGGAAGCCCCGGCTTTAAATGCACATCGGAGGCGGTCAGGTTGTGGCAAAGGGTTAAGATTTCAGAAAGTTGCTCTTCCATTTTCTACTTTACGACAAAACTTACCATTCGCTTAGGAATATGAATAAACTTAACGATTGTCTTTCCGGAAATGTATTTTACTATGCGCTCGCTTTTTAAACATTCCTTCCTTACATCATCATCGGAAAAATTAACGGGAATTCGAACCTGATCGCGTAGTTTTCCATTTACTTGAACGGGAACGACCGCGATATTTTCCTGAAGAAGCTCTTCTTTCCAGGTGGGCCAGGTTTCCTTATGCACCGAATCTTTATAACCGATTCGCTCCCAAAGCTCTTCAGTCAAAAAGGGAGCGATCGGAGCCAATAATCTTAGAAGCGTTTCAATCGCCTCTCTCCAAAGCTTAGTTTCAGCTATATTGGGGTCTTTCGCAAAGTCCGAAAGCGCGTTAACGAATTCCATAAGTCTTGCCAAACATGTGTTGAAACTAAAGCTTTCCAAATCTCTAGTAACGACTTTGACCGTTTTATGAATCCACCTTGTAAGTTCGTCCGCTTTTTCTCCTTCGGCTGAATTCGGTCCTCCCGGAAATTCTTGTACTATGTCAAAAACCCGATTTACGAAACGGTGCATCCCCTTGATTCCATCATCTGACCATGCAACTTCCAGTTCAAAGGTTCCAAGAAAGAGAATAAAAGCTCGCAGGGTGTCGGGGCCGAATTTTTCAACCATTTCATCAGGCGTAATAACATTCCCCTTTGATTTGCTCATTTTTTGCCCGTCGGAAGCTAGGAGCATTCCCTGGTTTCTAAGCCGGGCAAATGGTTCGTTAAATGGAATTAAACCCTCATCCGCCATGACCTTAGTCCAAAAGCGGGCGTAAAGAAGGTGCATAACCGCATGTTCCGCGCCCCCCACATATAAATCAACCGGCAACCAATAAGAAGCTTTTTCCCGATCGAACGCGAAAGATTTTAGTTTCGGATCGAGGAATCTAAGAAAATACCAGGACGAACAGGCGAACCCGTCCATCGTGTCAGTCTCACGGTTAGCGGATTTTCCGCAATTCGGGCAATTTGCCTTCACCCATGAGTCAACCTTGGAGATTACTTTGGGCAAAATTACGGGAAGTTCCTTTTCGGGTACCGGAACGCTCCCGCAAAAGTCGCAGTGGATAATCGGAATTGGAGCGCCCCAATAGCGTTGTCTTGAAATCAACCAATCGCGAAACTTGTAGTTTACTTTTCTTTTTCCAAGATTTTTCATTTCAAGCCAAGAGCACATTTTTTGTATTGCGCATTCCGATGTTTCACCCGAAAACTCACCTGATTCGATCAAAACCCCGTATTCCGTAAAAGCTTCGGAAAAAGGTTTTTCTTCGTCGCCCTTCGCTGCGATAACTTGTCGAATGGGAAGATGATATTTCTTGGCGAAAGCGAAATCGCGTTCGTCGTGCGCAGGAACGGCCATTACGGCGCCGGTTCCATAACTTGAAAGGACGTAATCCCCAATGTACAAGGGGATTTTTTCATCGTTAAACGGGTTAATCGCGAAGCTTCCAAGCGGAACTCCGGTTTTTTCTTTCTCGGCGGAAAGTCTGTCGATCTCGCTCTTTTTTTTGGAATCAGCGACGTATTCTTCCACAATGGTTTTATTATCAGGATGAGTTAGCATTTCAACAAATGGATGTTCGGGAGTGACTTCCGCGCCGATTTTTTTCCCGATCCAATTTTCCTGCATTTTCTTTATATTTTCAGGCCAATCAACGGTTTTTAAATCGTCAATGAGCCGTTCGGAGTAAGAAGTTATTTTAAAATACCATTGCGTAAGGTCTTTTTTCGTAACTTCAGATTCGCAGCGCCAGCAAAGGCCTTGCTCAACTTGTTCATTTGCTAAAATGGTTCGGCAACTTGGGCACCACCACTGCGAACCTTTTGCTTGGTAAGCAAGTCCACGCTTATGCAGCAGGAGAAAAAACCATTGGGTCCAGCGATAATATTCGGGATCGGTGGAATTTATCTCTCTGTCCCAATCGTAGGAACATGCAACCAAATCCATTTGCCGGCGATAATTCGCGGCATTTTTAGCGGTGGTATCCGTTGGATGAACACCCATTTTAAGAGCGTAATTCTCGGCTGGCAACCCGAAAGCATCCCATCCCATGGGATGAAGGACATTGAAGCCCTGCATGCGTTTCAAGCGAGAGATTACATCGGTTGGAACGTAGTTCCTCAAATGCCCGACGGATAAGCCATGGCCTGAAGGGTAAGGAAAGAAGTCAAGGCAATAAAATTTTGGTTTCGAGCGATTTTCGGAGGTTTTGAACAACCCGCTCTGAGACCACCTCGATGGCCATTTTTCTTGAAGTATTTTAAAATCATACCGATCTGACATTGAAAACTCCTAGGAAAGTTTTAATTACGAATTAGGAATTACGAATTAGCCATTTTTTTTTAACCGCCGCTAATTAAATGAATTATTTGAACCTTCGCATTTTCCGAAACTAAGGTCGTGGAGTATTTTTCCCTCGCGATTACTTCGCCGTCAACTTTCACGACTAGAAGCGGAAAAATGAAATTCTTTTTTTTCAAAATGTCTGAAATGGTCATTCCGTCGAAATAACTTAATTCCTCTCCATTAACGAGAATCATTTAAAACACGAAGATCCGCGCCAAGAATAAATTTCCATAAAATTTTGTATTGTTTACAAACTACTGGAACTAAATTTAATCCTGGTACTTTTGCGCGACTTCAATCACGTCAGGGAATTCGATCTTTAAATTTCTCAAGGTTTGAATTTTGGGGACGCCATTTTTCGTCCAACCCCTGCGTTTGTAAACCGCATCGGTAAGTTTTTCATACTGATCTTCGCGATGCTTTCGATGAAGAGCGATTTTTTCATCAACACTTTTTCCTTGGGGGTCGACACCGATTACTTCCTTTAACTGCGTATCGTAGCGCTCTTGCCGCGACTCGTATTCCTCTCTGGTTACAGGCCCCAGGGAACGATAGGGGGGAAAATCATGTCTGCGTAAACCTTTTCCCATGCGCAAATTGAAAACCCGCTGAAAATTGTACACCCCCTCCGACATCGAAATCAATTCTTCCTTTGTAATGTTCTTCCCTGTTACGGCGCCATAAAGCTCGCAATAGTTTTGTACATGCTCTGGGACCTTTGAAGGTTCATCCGTTTTCGCGTTATCAGCAGGTTCAATGTCATTCCAGGGGAGCTTGCAAAACCCATTTAATCCAAACCATGTTCGAAAAAGAGGAAAATAATGTAAAGCTTCGGCCTTGTCTTCAAAGGTCGGGATTTGCTTGTTAACCATGTCCATGAAAATCAACCATGCTTCATCATGTTGTGGGCCTTTGTTCGCGAGCGCATATCCCCCTTGCTGGGCCAAGGATTCTTTGGAGATGTATTGGGAATACTCCAATCCCTTTACTTCCATGCCTATGTCATTTAGGAATTTTGAATCCCCCCAACCTCTTTCGGCAAAGATTTGTTTCAGTCGATGAACTCCGAAACCTGCAATTTTTCCAAACCCTTCGCCTCTTGAAATTTGATGTAAAAGTTCCATTTGCGCGTGGGCGTTTCCCCAAGTAAGTTCCAACCCCTCAGTTCGGTCTTTGTTTAAAATTTCCCGTTGGTAGCACTCCATTAGAAACGCGCACGTCGTTCCAAATGAAATGGTATCTATTCCGTAGGTGTCACAGTAAAAATTGCATTCCAGCAGCCATTCAGGTTTGAAAATGCCGCAATTTGCGCCAACTCCGGCCGCGGTCTCATATTCGGGACCGTCGACCGTTACAATGTGTCCTTTGTATGGGCCGGTCATGACCACGTGGCCGTCGGCGCCTTTCGTACAAGCCAAGGAACAGCCTAGCCAACAACCGTCGGGAATGCCTTGAGTAAATCGCTTGTCCCAAACGCCCGAAGAAATTCCCGTAACATCAGGGTGCTTTCCAAACTGAAAATTGTTTACAGGCAGAAGGTCATAAGCATCCATTATTTCAACCAAGTGAGCCGTACCTTGCCGTCTCATGCGACATTGCTTGTCGTCCAAATCATGAATTTCCTTGTGTAATTTGACTCCGACTTTTACGATACGATCGAAATCAACGGGATTATTTTCATCACCTTTTACTTTAGGGCCCCGAACGACAATCGCCTTTAATTTTTTATCCCTAAATACCGTTCCTATTCCCCCTCTTCCGGCTTGCTTCAGCCTTGTTCCCTTGCGTCTCAAATCATACCAGGAAAAATTTAAACACCCGATCAAGGCATTCTCGGCTCCTCGGCCCGAAGCTACAACGGACACATTTTGCAAATCCCCCGGGCCGGATGCATATTCGTGGGTAAATTGCTCAGCGGTAATATGGCTATCAACGCTTTCTAACGGGGCTTCCTCAATTCGAATCGTACCGGTTTGCCCGTCAATAAAAATAACGATATCGGTCGTCGCTTTTCCCTGAACCTCCAGAGCATCAAATCCAGAAAATTTGAGAAGGGGACCAAAGTAACCTCCGACATTGCTGTCTATTGGAATGCCGGTAAGAGGGGAAAGCGTAACCACCAGCGATTTACCGGAACCCGGATATTGGGTAATTCCCCCCAATGGGCCGGGACTAATTACGATATCATTTTCGGGGTCATCCCATTTGGTTTCCGGGTTTATCGCATTCCATAGGTACCAAAGGCCGAAACCTCTTCCCCCGATAAAAGTATCTTTGATTTGTTGAGAGATTTGTTTTTCGGTGACTTTGAAATTGGATAGATCGATATGCAAACTCCGGTTATTATAGCCTTTTTGCGGAAGAGTAGGTTTGAAAGTGGTTTCATGAAGAATTTTGTGCGCGGCTTTCATTGTCGGAAGGTCTGAAATGTAATTTGTACGTTTTGTGTAATCGTAACTCATAATTTCTCCTTGGAAAAATCCGGATTAAGCAGGAAGCCTGGAATGATCTACTTCTTCCAAAGCCAGAGCGCCCTTCGGGCAGGTTTTTACGCAAGCTCCGCATGCAACGCATTTAAACGGAGATTTATGATTTGGGCCCCTTCGCATAGAAAGAGTCGGACAAAAGCCGACGCACATAAAACATGAAACGCATGCTTCCTTGTTAACCATAACCGTTCCAAATTTGTTTCTATAGAGCGCTTTAACGGGGCAAACGGAAACACACTCTCCGCATTGGTTACACACATTTAAGCTAAATCCTTTCAATTCTTGGCGAACCTGGATCGAAGAACAGGCACTGTCTTCAACCTTAAAAAAAGTCTTTGAACACGTTCTTTCGCAAACGAACTTACCTTCGCACTTTGAAGAATCTGGGCGGAGAAATTTCATCGGGTCCTCCAAAGGAACTGAAATTGAATTTTTTTCGAAACGACTTAAGTAGTCTCAATTGTGGTAACATTATATTAAAAATCTAAAGGCTTGAAAAGCGTTTATTTCATTTGAATGCGAAGAACCTTAAGTTCAAATCTCATTAGGCCTGTTTTTCTTTTGACCTTAACTTTCGAGATAATCACCGTTTTTTTTCGCTTTGGATTAGGTCTCGAGAGTAGTCGCGATACCGCTTCTATTCTAGGTAAGCTGACCTTGGGGGTACGGATTCACCATGGGTATATAGGTTTTTTGATTCTATTTTTTTCAGCAGTTTTCTCTCTACCTCCAATATGGAAAAGACGCTTTATTATCCTTGGATGGGCCCTTTTCATTTCCGACCTTGTCCATCATTTTCTTGTGCTTTGGGTAACCACGGGTTCCCCGCAACTCGACCTTTTATACCCAAAAAATTGACAAAACCTAGCAGACCTTGATACCGTAAGAACCAACTTTTTAAATTTCTAATTTATTTTTCTCGCGTTTAGGAGTTGTGATGAAAAAATCTCTCTTAATAACGCTCCTCTTTTCGATCCTCTTGGGAGAGGTTTGTTTAGGCCAGGATTCAGGAACGCGATTTTCCAGCATTTCAGGCGAAGTCAACGTAAGACCCGATGAAAAGGCTGACGAGTGGCAACCCGCCGATATCAAGATGGTCCTTAAAATTCTTTACCATGTTAAAACAAGCGAAGATTCAAGCGCGATTTTGAGCTTCTCAGATCTAACCACATTTATTTTAAAGGACGAATCCGAAGTGGTTTTAACCACTCCCCCCGAAAAAGATTCCAAGATAAAGTTGGTCGCCGGAAACGTTTGGGTCAATGCGAAAAAAATGTTTAAAAATGGAACGATCGAAATTGAAATGAATCAATCCATTGCAGGAATCAAAGGAACCAATATTACATGCAAATCAAATCGCGATGGATCCGAAGATCGGATTCAAGTTCTTCGCGGTTTTGCCGAGGTTTTGATTAAAGAAACTCAAGAAGTTGTTCCTCTAAAAGAAGGGGAAGAGTTGATAGTTAAAAAAGACGGAAAATCTGAGAAACTTGAAATAGATGTTGAGGCGGTAAAGGAAAGTTGGAAAGATGAAATATCCAAAATGGGCGAAACAATTGAGCTTAACGAAATACCCGAAACCCTTCATAACATTATGACCGCTGAAGCGGAGTCTTTTAAGGGAATCCAGGAAGAGTTTAAAGAATTATCCGCGGCGGAAACCGTTTCAGAAGAAGGCGGAAAGGAATTCAAGGCCCACGTAGAGCGGTTTGAAGGGGCCTTGATGGAAGATCAAATTATATTTTTAACCATCCAGCAAAAATTGGACCGTGCAACCACTCAATCCCAAACCGATTCGGCCATTTTGACGCAAATTGCGGAATTTCAAAAGCAACTTTCATCCGCAAAATCACAGTCAAGCTCCTTCCAATCCGAGGCTGCAAAAATGCTGAAGGAAGACCTGAAAACAAGCAAAGCAATTTCCTCTGATGAAACCCAAGAAACCGAGCAATTGGCTGAAAATGTTGAAACGGTGTGGTCCGATGCGGAGTTCATCCTTCGGGAGGTTGAAGGAAACTCGACGAGTCTTTCACAAGATTGGTTTAAGGATGCCGCCGATAAATGCAACAGCCTGCTTGAGGTTTTAGACCGACTTTCCGCGCAGGCTCAGGATATTCTCGCCAAAGACTCTTCGAATCAATATGCCAGAGACTTGTTACAAAAAATCGGAAAGTACCAGACTCAAATAAGCAATCTTTTGAAGAGTCTCGGCGTGGTTACTATTGACTCAAATTTGTTAGCGGATATGCAGGATTCCGAATCGCTTATCGCGGATTCCATTCAAAACTTGCAAACCGAGGTTAATTCTTATCATTCTTCGCTATCCAATTCCGAGGCCGAAATTAGACTGAAAGCTTCCCTTTCGATTTTAAACAATTTTCAAAAAGCCAGACGGCAGTTTATTAATAGCCAAAGGCTCTATGATTCCGTAATTAAAACGACTTCCGGGCAGAAGTATAAAACAGCCGAACAAGAGGAACTCACCAACATCTCTGAGCGAATCAATGATTCTTTTCAGCAACTAGGAATCACCGCCGAAGAACTTCAAACTAGGGTAACTGAGTTAGAAGATCAGCTTAACACCTATTTGAAGTAGAAGTAAGCCTTCGGCAAAAGGCGGTCAGCATTCTTTTTCAATAAGAGCGTAAATTGTGGTTGGTTCGATTTTCCCTTTAACAATGACATTCCCAAGATGTTCGGTTTTATAGTTCCCCTTGGATTTAGCCATCGTTGATTCGGAGACAATGATGCTTCTCTTGAAATCCTTGCATTGACTTTCTAGTCGGGAAGCCAGATTCACGCCATTTCCGATCACCGTATAATTCAACCTGTTGGTCGAGCCCATGTTTCCGGCTACGACAATATCCGTGTTTATTCCGATCCCGATTGAAATCTCGGGAAAACCCATTCGGACAAAATCAGCGTTAATTTTCTCCATTTCAAGTATCATCTCTAAAGCCGCATTTAACGCACGGTCGGCATCATCCACATGATGAATCGGAACGCCAAAAACCGCCATTATTGCGTCCCCAATGAACTTGTCTACGACTCCGCCAGAGTTTCCAATAATAGCGTTCATTCTCGTTAAATAATGGTTAAGCATTCGTAAAACTTGGCTTGGAGAGCGGTTCTCGCAAAATGTCGTAAAATTTCTAATATCCGAAAAAAGAATCGTTGCTTCGCGCTCTTCCCCTCCTAACTTAATTTCCTTGGAATTTAAAAGCTCTTGGGCGATTTCACGCGAAACCACCTTTCCAAGCAAATCGCGTATCTTGTCCCGCTCCGCAAGGCCCGTCGTCATTTTATTGAAAGTTCTTCCTAATTCGCCGATTTCATCTCTTTGTAAAATTGAAACAGGGTTTCCAAAAATCCCCTGCTCGATCTCCTTTGCTTTCTCCGATAAAATTAAAACCGGCTTAGTTACTTGTCGCGCGATAAGAAACACTCCACAAACGGTGACAAGAAGGCCGACAGCGGCGATCAGAAAAAGAATTTTCCTAAGGTGGAAAAATGGCTGCAATGCGCGGTTAAGTGAATCCTGGGTCACCAGAAAAAACCGTGATTTCTCCTGGAGCCTCTTGATTCGCACAATAAATTGATCGCCGTTAACTTCTACGATAGCTTGGTCTTTAGAAACAGGGAACTTTGACAAAGCGGCCGCAATGGCATTTCGGGCGGAATCATCAAGAGTTGAGGCAAAAATTTTGGCGTTTCCGTCCGTAAGAATTTCAGAGGAAGACGATCCAAGTTCAACCATTGAAATATCGCTAAGCGTGGATTTTTGAAGATCCGTTACGAATTCATCATCGACCAAAAACCCGATGCAGAACCATCCTATCGGGTCCGGGCCCAACAAAGGAACAACCACGACGCTATATAATTTTCCCAAAATGGTGACAAATATCGACTCTTGAATTCCGGTTTCTTCAACCGCCACTATAAGCGAGGAATAGGAAAACGGTTTCCCGATCAATTCGGATTTTAAAGTATCGACAATAACCGGATGGTCTTCTTCAATCGAGATTAAAAGCATCACATCGGCTTTTACTCGCGACTTAAGGCTTTCCATTGCCGAAAACACCGTTTCGTTGTCCCCTGTTGAAAAAGCTTGTTGAAAGGCGTAGTCCTTGGAGAGTATGTAAGAGGCTTGCAAAAGCAAATCGCTTCGATTTTTAATAATGTTTTCCAAGACCTTTCCGCTTACGGTAAGTTGATTTTCAATTTGTTTTTTGGCATTCTCTCTATGAATCGAATTAATGACGAGAAAGCAACAAAGATCTACGAGTAAGAAAAGAGACAAAAAAACAAACAACAAACGAAATCTGAAGCTTTTAAAACGAAATACCTCAAGAATTCTAAGCATTTAAAATGAAAAGCCGATCATACGGTTTTGGCGGGCTTTCCTACCTCATAGCTCGCTCGATTTAGAGCCGCAACATTTACCCGATTTCGACCGGTATTTTTTGCCCGATAAAGCGCTTCATCGGCCAATTTAATTAGCTCTTCAGTGGAGTTTGCCTCGTGCTCGGGGAAAGACGCAATTCCAATGCTAATTGTTACTCTTAAATCTTCTCGCGACTGGTCGATTCTAGGTAAATGCAATGTTTCCACGGATTTTCGAATTCGATCCGCAACCAGAAGCCCGCCATTAAGATCTGTTTCCGGAAGAATGATGCTAAACTCCTCTCCGCCGTAACGGGCGGGGATATCCATTTCCCGCAACGATCGTTTTACCGCCCCCGCGACTTCTTTTAACACCAAATCGCCTTGTTGATGGCCATGCCGGTCATTAAAGAGCTTGAAATGATCTATATCAGTCATCAAAAGGGTAAAACTGTGCTTAAATCGCCTGGCCCGCTTATATTCCTGATCGATGTAAATTTGAAAATATCGTCGTACAAAAAGGCGGGTGAGAAGGTCTACGGTAGCAAGATTGTACAATCTTGCGTTTTCAAGCGCGGTTGCGGAAATGCTTAGCAAAGTTGACCAAAACTTTTCACGGGCGGTCGAGAAAAGTTCGGGTTTCGATTGTTTCACGAGAATCGCCCCCCATAGATAAGGTCCTCTCGTCAAAGGTAAAAAATGGGAAAACCATAAACAGTCTGGATCGTGAATTATCGCTCGACCGGAAAAAAGCTTTCCTATGTTGGCGGAAACCGCCTGTTCGTAAAGTATGATTCCGATGTTTTCCCCCTCAAAACCTTCAGATGCGATTGTTTGTAATGGTTCTCCTTCCAGGGTTTGGGAAACGATCAGCCCTCTGGAACCATTCCCTAATTCCAAAAATGTTTTTAAAACCTCGCGGCTTAAAATATCCATATCAAGCAAAGAGGCAAACCTTGTTCCGGCAGCTTGAAGGGTCGAAAGGTCCAAAACTTTTTGATCGAGGGAGCGGTTTAGAACTTCAAGTTCCGAACTACTTTCCTTCAGCGTTTGATAAGCCGATTTCAAGCGGGAAAACATTCCCCAAAAACTTAGGATCGTGAATTGAGAAACCATCAGCAGGCTTGGAGTCAGCATTTCCAACACAAAATTCCCTTTTAAAAACAAAACGATGGAAACAAAGTTGTAAGAAAAAACGGTAAAAAGAATCGCAAGAACCGCTTGAAACGGCTTAAGGTTCGTAAGAATAAACACTATCAAAATCGATAGGGTGAACAAAATTGCCAAATTGGGAAATGGTTCAATATTAAATAGATGGTTTTCCGATAATAGGTTTTGAATTAGATTTGCTTGGATCATAACTCCCGGCATTTCACCGTATGGTGTTAGCTTTATATCTGATAAACCGGTAGCGCTTGGCCCAATAAGAATTACCTTCTCTTTAAAAAAACTCGGATCCAGTAATCCATTAACTAAATCGGAATACGGAAGAACCGGAAAAACGCCGGAAGTTGCGTCGCCAAGAAAGTTGACAAGATAAGAAGGTTTAAAATCAACCTCGAAATCCTGAAATGAAAAATTAGGGACGCTTACCAATGGAATAACTTTCTCTCCAAGCAAAAGCCTATCCTGCGTAAAACGCGAGCTCAGTCCGAGTTCCGCCTGAGCGGCCGCAAGGCATAAGGAAGGTTGGTTCTTTTTATTAACCGGAATTCCTAACGGAAGCCTTCTAACAATTCCGTCGGGATTTAAATTTCGGTAGTCAAAATTGATAAATCCTAACCCAAGAGCCACGGATGCAAGAGAGTCAAAGGGTTTCCTTAACTCCATTATCTTTAACGGGCGAAATCCTGGATCATTAAAGACGTTAACTTGAGAAATAAACGTTGGGAGCAAAACACGTGAAAACTCTTTGCAAGAGGCGACAAATTCATCATCCCCGGTCGAATCTACCTTGGATTTTTCAGGGAAGAGAACATCGAAAATAATTAGGGATGCGCCGGCTTTCCTGAGAAAGTCTACCGCTTTGGCGTGATATGACCTGGGCCATGGCCATTTTCCAAGTTTTTCAATGCAATCATCGCTAATATCAAGAATGATTAATCGGGTTGAAGGCCTTTGAGGCGGTCTTAGTTGAAACCTTAAATCAAGGGTCTTTAACTCCAAGCCATCGTTAAACCCCAAGAATGTGAAAATAGCGAAAAAAAAGAAAATCCCAATGGATAATCTTGCTTCAGGACCCCAAAAAAATTTTTTCATCTTTCTCTTTTCTACGGTGTGCAAAAGCTGAGAAAAACCCTACTTGAGTATGATCGGAACGAATGTGAAAAAATACAACATTGTAAAATATTAGCTATTAGCGTTGGGCATTCAAAAAAATCGGTTGAGAATCCTCACGCTTATCACTCCGTGGTTAAGCTGATAGCCGAACGCTTCCTTTAAAAATTGTCGAATTCTTTTTTTGTTGCAGTGTCTTCCCGAAAGGTCAGAAGGTTGAACACGAAAGGAAGAGCTTTAGGTTGATATGCCCCTCCCGTAAGACTCGGATCCCAAATTCTGCGACGCAAAAAAGCTGTCCCTGAAAAATTTCCGGAAATGAAGTATTTCGGTTCTCCGGTTGCGATACGAATTTCCGAGCCATAAACCCGTTCGATTATAAACCTTGGGGGCTTTAAATATTCCAGGATGTTGTCGGTATTCGCAGGAGCGTTTCCTATTTCGTCAAAAACTTTTTGATTTCCGTTGGCGGCTTTCCATGTGGCCGACCTTCTAGTTGTACTTACCAAGGAGGCATTAATGGTAATTTCGGGCGAAAAAATTCCCAACTTTTTTGGAGAGCTATCAAAGTTTTTTTGCGCCTCATCAAAAAGAGGATTTATTAAACCCATTGGCCCCATCGAAGCCGAAGGACCTTCAGCTTCCTCTTTTATCGCTTGTTTCCAGGCCATTTCAAAAATACGATCAAGTTCATCGCGTGAAAGATTTCCGTCATCACGAAAGGAATGAACTATTTCCCACGTAATTTTTTTTCGAAATGCTGAATCTTTTATTCCAAAGTGAGGTTTTCCATCGGATTTTGGGGTAAAAAAACCTTTAATGTCGATCACTTTGTTTTCATAATTCGGGTCTCCATCCGGAGCTGTCGGCAGGTCTTTATACAAGGAAAAAATTACCGTAAACCTAGCGCCTCCGCTGGTGTTTAAACCGAATATTCCTTGCCGTTTCGAGGGATCCATGGGGCAAAGATTCTCCCTGGTTTCATCCTCAATCGCCGTAGAAACAGGCCATAAAGCCTTTGCCAGACAGGTCATGAAGAAAGGCTTGGCTTCATTTTTTAGGAACAACGTCGGCCGCGAAACATCGATTAAGATTCTCTCCATCGACATCAGCAAAGCCCCAATTTTATAATTCCCCTTTCCGTTGATGGGGGCCTTTGGATAAAAACTTTTGTAATTTTGGAACTTTGAATCGGGATAATCTTGGGCTTTTTCGGGGTTCTGGTTGAAATCCCCTCCGATCACCAAGTCTTTTTCGCAAAAAATAGTCGTCGTTCGATCAGGGCAACCCCAAACTCGAAGCGGAACCTTCGAGTAAAGCAAAAGTTTTTCACCCTTCACCGCTTTTATTTCGGGCGGGTCGTCGGACCCCGTAGGAGGAGGAATTGGATTATCTTCATCACCCGGGTCGCCGTCATCCGGCGGAGGGGTGTCAGAATCGGTTTGCCCGACCCGAAACTCCCCAAAATCAATATCGTAATAATCGGTCCCGGTGTCATAAGGATTCTTCCATGCGCTCTTCTTAAACGTGGCTGTTTCAATTATCAAACCTCCCCCATTCTTCTTTTTGGCTTTGGCGAGAATGTCTTCCTTGGGAAGATGAGTTAGCTTGATTGAGTGCCCTCCATGAGATCCATCAACTATAAACCCATCATATGGGTTAAACTTGAGGTAATTTGTAGAATCATTATATTTTGTAACGGTAATTTCGTTATTGTTTGCGAATTTTACGGGCGTGTCTTTAAAGGCTTGAATCATTCCGGGAGTTTCAATTTTCTCCATTTCGGACAATTGAGAACCTTCATCTTTCCCGTTAAGCGCGCTAAAGGTTATCCATTGATACCCATACAACCTTCCGGTGGAAAAAACATTCTTGGATTTTTCATAAGGCCCCAGGGCAATATCAAGCATTTCCCCGTCATAAAGGAGATATTCCGAAATAGGGCTCCTTTTTTCAACAAGCGCGGAAACCCTTCTGTATGAGTCATCTTCAGGGTGCTTTTCATCGCCTACGTGCGCCATTACTTCCACGCGAACAAACATTTGACTTTCTCTAAGCGTTTTAGTTTTCTTCAAATTTTTCCCAAGAATTTTCGCAATATGAGCTTTAAATTGGCCGAATTGCGTTCCGCCGCCATAAACTCCTTCTTTTACGCCGGAAACGTAAAGGTCGGCCCCGATAGATTTAATTGATGATTCGCGCTTTTTTATGGGTTTTACCCATGGCGGGTCGGAAATAGGCTTATACAAATCATGAGTGTGATAATCATTATCGATTCTAAATTCAGCAAAAATACAGTTTAAACCTGTTTCACCAACCGTTGTTGCCAGAAAATCCCGGCCGCTCTTTGACATTAGGGTTAAGTATCCTTGCCTAAGTCTTCCAATCATCATGAGAAAAATACTTAAAACCGCGGCAAAAACAATTACTATTACGAATGGCGAACCCCTGCGAAAGCGAAGAAAACTCATGGATTGCTGAAAACCTCCTTTCCCCGCTTGTAAAAGCATGTCGTCATTGAAATATCATAAACATTCCCTAATTCACGCGGATTTTGCCTCCCCCTTTCCAGGGTAACCCGAAGGTGAACGAGATTATTTCCCGAACCTGTTTCATAAGATGGAAGCAAATCTAAAATACGATCATCTTTCTTTTTAATGTCTTGATATGGCATGGATTTTCTATAAACTCGAAAAATTACGAGGTCCCTGATGCAGTCGGAAACTTCAACTTTATGGAACTCTTTTTGCCCAGGAGAATCCTCGATGTATTCGGTCCTGATGAGCTTGTATAGCTTAATGGTCGGGGCTTTAGGGTCGGAATATTGATTAAGTTCGTATACGACCTCCCTTTGTTTACCCCCCAAACCTTGAGATTCGTTCGGGGTCGCGAAGGGGTCGATTTCCCGCTTAATTAGCCTCAAAGTTTCCCCCGGTTTGGTGATTTGAATTGAAGCGGAACCAAGATTGATTGGTACCGGAAAAATAATTTGGGTTGACTCCCTAATGTCGTTTGTAAGGTTCGAAATAATTTTCCTGAAAAGGTCGTTGACTTTCATCATTTCAACTGATTGGGTTACCATGCGGGCTTGAGAAAAGAAAACTTTGTGTACTCCCCAAAGAATGAGACAAGCTAACCCCGAGACAATGATAACTTCAACCAAGGTAAAACCTAGAGGCGTTCTTTTAATCATCCGTTTAATCTAGTTCAAATTCGCTATAGTGGTCGTTAATTCGTAAGAAAGGTTTCCGCCCTCTGGGGAGACCCATTTCACGATAACTCTTACGAACTTTAGCCCAAGCGGAGTTTCAATGTTAGGGGCGGAAGGGACATCAATAACTTCAACGCTTCTATCAAAATTTACCGGGCCTGCCATGAATTTTGGATCGTAAAGGTCAAATTTTCCCAAACTTGAATTTAGATCCTTTTCGACGCTGACTTCCTTTGCGTCGGCATCGTCAATCGTCGAAAAAGGGGCGGATCTTAACACTTCAATGGCTTGTTGAGCCAGGGCTACGGCAATTTCATTATCTTTCATTTTCTTTGTAGAACGAAGCCCTGAAGTCAACACTACCCCAAGGGAAAAAAGAATTGAAATCAATAAAATTGTAACTAGGAGTTCGGGCAAGGTGAATCCAAATTTTTTCTCAAAAACCCTTAATTCGAGAAAAAAAGAAAGCGTTTTGCCAAATTGCACAAATTGGTTTCCTCAAAATGCTCGCGGTTTTTTATAAGAATAACATATCTAATATAGATCACGGTAAGTTTTTAGAAAGCATTTACTAAATGGTTGATTTTAAAGACGCTAATTGAGGTAGCCAAATAATCTAAGCTTTGATAACATCCATGGATAAAGAAAATTTAAGGAGAAGGGAAATGGAAAAAATCATCGTAAAAAAACCTACCAAAGACGATCTTCAGAAACTGGGAGTTAATAAATGGGAAATCTGGACATGCAATCCAAGCACCTTTGACTGGACTTATTCCGAAAAGGAAACTTGCTACCTGCTCGAAGGGAAGGTTACTGTAAAAACCCCAAGCGAGGAAACTTCTTTTGGGGCGGGCGATTTGGTTACATTTCCTAGCGGATTAAAATGTACATGGAAAGTTCAGGAATCCGTGAAGAAGCATTACCGCTTCGGTTAACAATTTCGCGCCGTAGATTCCAATTAGATTTAGGAACCAAGCAAAATGTCGGAAGCGGCTTTTTATCATATTTCCCAAGAGACGGGTTTAAAACAGATTTCTTCGATTGATGAGGCGATAAAGAAAACCGGTCAGGGCGGTTACATGTGGTTTGATTTCGATAATCCAACCATTGAACAGATTTCACCGGTTATTGAGCCTCTTGGGATACATCCGTTATCTATCGAGGATTGTTTTGATGATAACCAGGTTCCCAAAATCGATCTTTTTCCAAAGCATTCGTTTTTTCTTTTCAACAACTATTCTTACGATAAAAAACTATTTTCGGTTGATGAGATAGACTTTGTTTTGTCGTCAAATTACCTTTTGACCGTTCATGGATATAAAGCCGCTGACAAGGATTTTTTTAACAAACTTAGGGCTTACGTCGTCTCCGGGGCAAGCAAATCAAACCTCTCATCCGGACCTGATTTTTTGATGCATCTAATTTTAGATTTCATTGTCGATCACAAATTCGATGCCATTGAGATGTTGCAAGAGGAACTTGACGAAAAAGAAGAAATTATTCTGAATGGCGAAG
>JACPTH010000250.1 GCA_016192885.1 bacterium
ATTGCATTCGAAATGACAGATTGGGGCTCAAAATCAGCAAAGCCGGCATGTCATTTCGACCAAAGGGAGAAATCTCATAAAACCTTTCTGGAAAGGCAAAACCAAGGTATTCTTTGGAAGAATTAAATGACCCTGAGACATTGGTAAGTTCCTTGATTTAATCGGAAAATTATGATAACTTTAAAACGTTAGCAATCATAAATGTTGAGTGCTAATGGTTTTTAAGTTCTGCCATATCATAAGGTTTTGAATAAAAAAGTTTGTGTGATGAATGTTAAGGAAATCAGCGAAGACCTTTTCTCAGCAGGACTTACCCCAAATATGCGTCTGAACTTTTTGGTTGTCTGGTTTAAACTTTAAGCGTTCTTTTTATGAGGTGAACGATGCCTACGTATGATTATTCATGTAAAAGTTGCAAAATGAAATTTGAAGCATTTCATTCAATGAACTGTGATTCTCCTCAGTTTTGCCCCCATTGCGGCAAACCCGGGAAAAGGCTTCTTTCGGCCGGGTCGGTGATTTTTAAGGGAAGCGGTTTCTATACCACCGATTATAGAGACTCAGGTTATCTTGAAGCAAAAAAGAGCGAGAACGGAAATAATCCCCCTGCTTCTACTTCAAAGCCGGACTCTACCACACCCGCTAAATCCGACTTAAAAAAAGAACCCGCTTCCACCCCATGCACTTCAAATCCTCCGCCATCCAGTGATTCCGGCAAAGTTCTTTCGAAAGCGGCCTGATTGCATTTTAGATGTCAATCGACCCGGTTTTTGTCGGTCTTGAGAGTAAAGAACCTAAGACGCTTCAAAAGGCTCTGATTAGGGCCTTTTCAGATCGAAGAGTCGATTTATCCCCAAAAATTCGTGATTTGACGCTTCGTCGGAACGATGAAGCGATTTTGGTTTTGGCCGCCCGAATTCTAATTGAGTTTGAAAAAATTTCCATTGATTCCACCTTGATGGAAGTAGTTTTGTCAGCAATTAAAACGCCTGCCGGGTTTTCAAGTTTAACAGATGCTAAGATTTGGAAGTATTTAATAGCAGCCGCGCCTTCCGACCTTGTTTTAAAGGCTCTTTTCAAAATAAAGCCGCCCCCGCCCGAGGAATCGCTTGATTTTATCGAATTCTGTTTAGGACACCCTGACCCAAAAATACGGGGCGCCTCTTCCGAACTAGGAAGCAAGTCTCTCGACCCTAGATTATTTGCAAGAACCCTCTCTTTATCTTTCGATCCGGACGAGCGAGTTGCTTTATCAGCTTTTAACGCAATTCGGGGGTTGAACTCTTCCGAACTTTCAGGTATTTTCGATAAAGCGATAAAATCAACCGATTCCTGGGTTTTGGAGTGGATTTGTTCTTTTTTCCCCATCCTTGCAATTGAAGACCTTCGCGGAGTGTTTCTTCAAAATTCAAACCACACGAATTTGCTTATTTCTAGAAATTCCCGAAAGGCTCTTGCACGTCTTGACCGGAAAAAGGAAAAAAGGGAAGACTCAACAACTGAATCCCCGTCTTTGACAATACTTCCACCAGAATCCGAGGATTTCATGAAAGGTTTCTTAAGTTCGGCCCGGGTCGCCATTCCGCCTCCAACAACAATAGAAACAGGTTTTGGGGAATCCGCTAGCCCTCCTCAACCAATTTCCTCAACGGAAAATCCGATAGGTCCCTCACAATTTACCGTGAAAGAAGAAAGTTTAGTCGAGATTAGTCCGCCCCCGGAACCAATAAACATTCCTGAATCTGCCTCTTCATGCCTATCTTCGGCTTCGCCAAAGCAAGAATTCGAGAGGCGGCTAGAAATTGCAAAAAGTCAGTTTTCCGGCTCGATTTTATCTCGATACCCTTCTTTTATCAAGGAACCCTACTCAAGGCTTTTTGTTCCATCAACCCCAACCCTTCTTCTTCAAAATCTCAAGCAAACGATGGATTCCCTCGTAGGTTTTTTGAATCTTACCTTTCTACAGACATACCTTTTTTTTGCGGAGCGCACCTCAAGGGGAGATAAAGCGGTTGTCGAATGCCTTCGCTCGAACCTTATCGGGTCAGATGCTCTAAAGTTTTTGCATCAAGAAGCCCTCGCGCTTAAACCTCTTTCCAAAAACTCTAGTTTCTTTCCATTTTCTCTTTCAGAAGCAATGACGGAAGGTTCTGAAAACCTGTTAATTCCACTTCGAGAACTTTACGAATTTCTTTTAAATCCTCCCCCCGAATTTGCTGAATGCCTGGAAGATGCTGTTTCCGCCGCTTCTGAGATTATTGTTTCCTTCAAATCAATTTTAAAAAACTCAATCGTAGCAAAAACTAAAATTGAGAATGCGGAGGTTTTCCTGGACTTATCAGGTCCGCTTCCGCAGACCATCGAAAAAGAATCGTGGCCTTCTTTACCGATTCCGATTGATGAAATAGTCGTTTTATCACGCGATCAATCTGAAGCTTTAGGGTTGTTTCCTTTTTTTTCCTTTAACGGCTGCGAGATAATTTTCTCGATGCCTCCGAAAAGCAAAATTGAAATATTAATCGAGCGGTTGGAAATAAAAGAACTATATGAGAGTTTTAAGTCTTCCTAGAAACTTTGCAGGATAACCCCAATTTTAGTTTCTGAAAAAAAGGATTTTTCTTGAGACGCCGACGGACCGATCTTTTAGTATTTCTCGTAGCATTTTTATTATGCAAGGGTTCTTGCTTCGCACAAGAAAACTTTCTTGCCCGCTTCCTTCCAAGAAAGGAAGCAGAAACCCAGCTCCCAAATCTAAACCTCCCCGCTCTGCAGGCATTTTCCCCCGCTGCGGTCGATTCCGACAGACATAACCACGGAGTTTCATTAAACAATGAAGGCTTGGAGTATCTGAAGGAAGGGAACTTCAAGAAAGCCATCCCCCTTTTTTCCAAAGCATGTGATGAAGATCCTTCCGAACCTGCTTTTCTTTTCAATTTAGCTCTGGCGTTAAAAAATAGCGGGCACAATTCTCACGAAGCAATCGAGGCATTTAAAAAATTAATGGTGATGTCTCCCAAAGATTACCAACCCTCATATGGAATTGGGGAAATTCTTTTCGAGCAGATGAAAAAAACGAAAGAATCCCTTCCCTTTTTTAGCCACGCTAATAAATTGAAACCTGAAGATCCAAAGGTTGCAACTACCTTGGCTCTTGCGTATTTTCGAGCAGGTTACGACGAACAGTCTCTCGCATTGCTAAAACAGAATGCTCATTTGCTTCAAAATGACCCATATCCGTTTTACCTGATGGGAATTATCTTCTTAAAACAGGAAAATTACATTCCCGCAGTTCGCGCGTTAAAATCGGCGCTTGATAAGGATAAAGAAGGTTTTGTACATGACGCATACATCAGGGCGCGATTCTTCGCGGGACAGCTAGAAGGCTTAGCCGAGGAGTGCGCCGGGGTATTGAAGCGTTTTCCTGCCATTATAAACAAATCAATCCTAGAACGAATTCATTTTTCACTAATCCCTCTTGACGTTTCCTTAACGGAAACAATAACAATTTCCATTAAGGACCCGACATTTATTTCGAGAATGGATGTTTTGGTTTCCCTACCACCCGAAATGCCTTCTCATCAACATGTTTTGCTGGAAAACAGCGAGTGGATTTCCGGAGAAAAATTGCTTGCCGTTAACCCTTCTTCTCCGGAGAAAGATGGAAAAATCAGGTTTTCCGCACCACCTCAACTGTTTTCTCCTCTCATCCAACTAAGGCTGAAGTATTCCATTCGAACTTTTCCTTGGCTTGGCAGCAAGGGCCCATTCTCCCCACCACCATATCCCAAAATTGAAGAAATGAAATCGGACGAGACGTTTTGTCTTTCCAACGCAAAACTGCATTCATTAAGTCTCGCGCTGGATAAACTTCCTGGAAATGCCTTGCAAAATAGCTTTTTGGCTGTAGGGCGCGGGTTGGTTTATAAGGAGAATTATAAAGATTACACGGTTGAATG
>JACPTH010000251.1 GCA_016192885.1 bacterium
GAATCTTTGGAATGGAAATGTACAAGGAAACCATGTCATAAAGTTCCCCAATTGCCATTGAATTGACGATTGGCGAATTGGTAAAATCTAAAATAAAGAGTAACTCGCCTTTTTTTGCCATTTCTTCAACTTTAAGCCGAACGCTCTTCGCGGAATCTTTTTCAACATAACCATTTAGGCTGAAAACAATTGCATCGCTCAGCTTCTCGGATTGAAAAGAAAACCCCAATCTTCTCCCCCAGCGATCTGATTAATCTTTGAAAAATTGTAACACATCATCCGGAAAAAGTTCGGATCATTTTAATTTTATGAAGTTTTTTGGGGAAATTTTTACGTAACCTGCGGGAGAAACCCCGGCCGTAGCAACCGTAACTTCTATTCTATCTCCCTTTGAAAATTTCGCGGTAGGTTTTTGAGAATCAATTTTGAAAACCTTGCCTTCTGAAGTCAAAACTTTCCATGAATGGTTTAGCGGATCATATGAATCAATTACGCCGATGAAAGATGAATTCGCCTCAGGGATCGGAAATGAAGAAGGTTTTGCGATTACACTGGTCGAATTATAAGTTTTTGGAGCTGACTGCCCTAAATTTCCCGAAGGAAAAATACCTCGAAGCCCCAACAAGATTCCGATAACTCCAATCAAAATGGCAACCGCTTTAACCTGAAAAACGGGATTCGAAAAAACGCTTTCCGGAAATTCTTGTCGCACCTTATAGTGGATACCTTTTACCGCTTCAAGTATGTGGTCAATCTTTCCACCAACGTTCAAATCGATCAAAAAACCTTCCCCAATACTAATGGCTAAAGAACTTTCAGGATTAACTCCGATCTCAGAAAGGGTTTGCTTGCAGCGATCTACCAAAAGCGAAATCACCTTTTTCTTTTCCGAGGGCGCGTCTAAGATAAGCTTCTCCAAATCAAGAACATTTTTTCTATCCGGATTCAACAAAAGTACAACCCCTATTTTTTCAATCAGCTCAAGGTCGCGAGAGCGTTTAATTTGATCTAGCACAAAACTCCGGGCAAGCCCGAATTCCATTTGCATCAAGCCTTTTAACACGGTTTCTCTTGAAGCCGGGGTTTGATCCTTTATCCAAGTTTGAAGACGCTTAACAAAACTTGCGCCCTCTAATTTCCTTAAATTCCGCGTGGCTTGGGAGGCCACCTCCGGCGATGGATGAAAACATAAAATGGGAAGATGCGGAAGAACGAATCTTGGAGAAATGTTAGACAGGAGGTCCATGGTTGTCACCTTAACCTTATCCGCGGGGTGGGAAAGCTGTTTTCCAAGCCATGTTAATATTTTAGGTTCTTTTAAATGAGCTTTAGCGATTATTTCAATTGCTCCTAAAACATCATCGGGTTCTTTTAAGGGAGAAACCAGCTTCAAAAATTCATTAAGTTCGTTTGAATTAAACGACGAAATTCTTCCAAATCTTCCAAGTTCATCCGAAATTTTTGGCTGCTGGTTCAGTTGGGGGTTGGAAGTTGCTTGAGTAACAATCTTTGGAGGGGAAACCTCAATTTTGCTTAATGAACCTGGGGTGGCTGGAGAGTACGTGATATGCCTCTGTCTAGCTTTGGCGATAAAACTGTTTAGGATCATATCGGGCGACC
>JACPTH010000252.1 GCA_016192885.1 bacterium
ATCTTTCCAAGCTAAAAGAAAGCCTTGTTAAACAAAAGGAAAAGTTGGTATTCAACCTTGCTCTTCGCGATTTGAACAGTTCCGATGCCGAAACCAGGCAAAACGCCGTTCGCCGGTTACAGCCGAATTTAAATCTTCCCGAAGTTTCCGAAGCATTAAAAAAAAGACTTGGCATAGAGCCGGACGAGGACATCAAAAACCTTCTTTCTGCCATCGTACAAAAATACGAAGCGCCCCGCCGGAAAGATTTTACAGACAAAATTGAGCCTGCCGCATTCTGCGCTCTTCCCATTAAAAACCAGCGTATTATTTTGGGGACAATTTCAAGTCCTGAGTCTTTTGAGGCATCCCGAGACTTAATTATAAAACTTCTTTCATCCGACCTGCCACGGCAGATCCTACTTGAGATAATCGAAAAAGCGAATTCTTTTGGGAAAAAAACTGACGCCAAAGCTCTTTCGCGCTTTTTCCAGCATCGTGACGCCCCGGTCGTTGCCGCGGCGATCAAGGCGTGTGGAAAGCTTGATATAGACTCGCTTCTCACCGCTTTTAACAAATTTCTCCAAAACGATGACCCCAGGATAAAAGCCGCCGCGCTTGAAATTTTCCTGGTCGCCGACAAAGAAGAAGCTGTTAGGTATTTGAGTTCCATGGTGCGCTCCGTAAGCTTATCCGTTCGCCGGCAGACTCTTAATCTGCTTCCACTCCTTGATTATGCGGCCGCTAAACCCATGCTTTTTTACCTGTTCAATTCCGAGCCAAACCTCGAACTCAAGTTGAAGGCAGGCTGCATAATTGCGGCCAACCCCACCACGGAGGGTGTTGTCGCCATTTTCAAAGCTTCGCATAACGAGCAGGGAGCAATTACACCGGATTTCGCGGATTTGTGGCAGTCCGCTCTTGAAGCCGCCGAGCCTGTTCTTGGAAAACCGCGCCACCTATTGGAAGAGGAATGCTCTAAAGAAACCGCCAAGGACCTGAAAGCTCAGGAAGCTCCTGTACAAAACTATTCATATAAAAAAGTCGCCCGCCAAAAGGAGCTTGCGGCAAAGGGAATCGTTGCAAAAGAAAAACCTTTCGACATTTTCGCGTTTTTTATTGAACGTCAAAAAATGGTTTTGTGCGCTGTGATCTTTATTGTTATTGTTCCTTTGATTAGTTCCCTTCGTTTTTCAGGGGGCACATCCGGATCGCATCTTCCTTTTTCGAATAAGCGAACGGCAAAGGAAAATTCGCAAGCAACCGGCGTCGAAACGGGAAGCAATAAATTTCCAAGTTTTTCCGTCGCAAACATTTCCGCGGGTTTCGGGTCGGGGGGCGGGACTTCCGTGTTTTTCCCGGCAATAAAGGGCGCGGATGATGAAGTCAAAAAAATTCGCGACGAAATGAAAGTCGCCAATAAAAAGACTTTAAAGGAATATATTTCCGAGATGGCAAAACAGGAAGCAAACAAGGGGTTTGCGGACTTCTACACCAATGAAAACTGCCTTAACGCGCTTGATAGTATTGAGAGGAGAAATTATATTGAAGCAAAGGAATTCCTATCGAAGGCGTTGAATGACAATAACGTTTCCCAGGAAGCGAAAATGACCGCATGTCATTATCTCATTGGGGTAGCCTACGAGCTTGGCGATAGGCAGACCCTCGGAATTGCCTTAGATAAGATGTTTGGAATGGTCCCGCCCGGGGATAATCCCAAGGAATACAACCCCACAAGCGTTCGGGCCCAGCTTGACCGAATGGCTAGAATGCGGGAAATAAGCCCCGATCAGGTTAGACAAGTTGTATCAAAGATGGCGGGGCAATGCAAAGCATTTACTCCTGAAGTACAACAAAAGTTCATTGAGGGTTTTTCAAATATGCAGGCTAAGTTTAAATAAACAACGATACGTATGAAAGCTAAAATGCAAAAAAAGGTTCCGTCATTCCGGCGAAGGCCGGAATCCAGAAAGCCTGGATGCCGGTTTTCACCCGGGGCGCGCAGCCGGCATGACGAATTGCCTGGTCCGAAAAATTAGCCTTTATGCGAATCATTGTAAATAAAGAGGTAATTGTAAAAGGAATCAGCGACCAATTTGATTTTTCGACTCGTCGCGGAAGAGATGAACGACCCCAAGATGCTTTTCGACATTCTTAGTTTCAAGCGAGTCGATACCGAAACATGGTTTTGGAAATTCCGTCTTCCACAAATTATGGCTGAAGGCGGGGTCGAGCCGGTCTCTTTTAAAAGCGGGCATATTTCCGAAGCTCAAACTTCAGGAAACGGTCTTGGTTTCGAGATTCAACCGAGCATGGACATGCTCCCCAAATTGAAGAGGGATTACAAAAACGAAGATTTGTCCGACCTTCAGGAACTGATGAAAGAGATGGGCGGTGTCGTAAACATCAAAGCTGAAGCAAAAATTGCGAAGATGTATGGAATTCTTCCAAACGGCCCAAAATATGAGATTCCGGGCGTTACCTACGATTTATCGGAGGCAAAAAAATTTACTGGCTTAAACATCGGTTACTTTCTTGACAATCTCATGAGCGATAAACCGTTTAAGCTCGATTTAACGCAACTTCTTCTCGATCGCATCCCCGATTACGGAATTGGGGATCTTGTGGAAAAGGCTATCGGAAAGATTTCTTTCAATCTTGCATTGGAGTGGGTTGCGATTCCCATCCCGGTCGGAAAACTAATTGGCGCATTGTTTAGGGGTCTTACCACTCGCCTCAATAGGGCATGCGCGCCCCTTAATACTTCCGGAGACGTGGGTTCCGCTCAAGTAAGCCCAACCGGGGCAAACGTTTCCGTATCCATCGGACAGTCGAACCTGACTCTAAAAGGTTTTCTGAAAAACGCTTTACTTAAAGACATCAACCTCTCCGTCGATTTTTCCGCTTTTAAAAAAGCTGTCCGCGACAAACTTCTGGGGGTGTTTCCCGAATCATTCAGATTGGGCCACGCCGGCGTGAATTGGGGTGTTACCATGGAAAAGATCGGCATAATGGAGGTTAAAACCACGGTTGTATTCCAGCCTCAAGGTAAATCAGGCGTAACCATTCGTAAAACTCTTGCGGCACAACGCGACTTCCGGGTTGCGGATATTCAACCGGTTGCTCCGGATTACAGCTTCTTTATCGCCAATTCAATTCTTCTTTTCGAAGATTCGACGAAAGAAAATACCAATAACTTCGCTGGCGACGAGCAAATTCAATGGGAAGCCGGGATAGGGAAGCTGGTGGTCCACAACATTACGTTATTCGATGAAAAGATGTTCAAAAAGTTCAAGGAATTTTTCAGCGCAATTTTCAGGTTAAACCTGGAAAAAGCGAACTACTCTTTTTTCTTTCCGGGCAGGGTCAGGATCAACGGAACCAAACCAAGCAAAATCAGGTTGAATTTCGGTCTTCTTGACTTCATCAAGGATGGCGATTTTGGCGGAGCTTTACGCGGGTGTGAAATCGCGGCTCTTTTGGTCAACAGAGATACGAAGCATTCTCCGCATAATATTCTTCCCTCGATGGGGGAAAGTCTTTATGGCCTGGGTTTTGAGATGCCCCCAATTTGGGGCGGATGGGTCACGCTCTTTAATCTTCTTGAGGGGTTGGTGAAAAAAGCCGGCACGCAAGCAATTGACGCTTTAGAAGCCGCGATTGAAGACACAGCCGCGGGAAATTACGACGATGGCGGAGCAGTTGACGCGGCCATTCAAGGGCAAAAAGACGCCCTTAAACAACCGGCGGATGAAATCCTTAGTACCGCCGAATCAGAGGTGAAAGAAAAGGCGACGGAAGTTCTCAACGAAATCTCCGCTACCCTGCAGGACGTCGGGTATATGCTCAGAACTTTTGACTGGCCGTGGGTTACCGATTCAATGATCTGGATTCCGATGCCCAAACTTTACAACAAGACCTATCTTTTTGGGGATTTCCACTGCGAGTTTCCGATTACATTCCGGGTTGAAGGAAACGTGTACAAGGAATTTTCTCGCCTCAAACTTCCCATGATTCGAATTTTCATTTTCCTGAACTGGTTGTTTAGTATTCCGAATGTTGATATTACCCTTCCACCCATTCCCATGAACGAAGTCATTACCGAGCCTTACGGCTTTTGCGCTTTTCCGCCATGCGAAGACAATGATGGAAAAGCCGACGTATCCAAAATGGCTACGGAGTGGAATCCCAATGACCCTAAGAACCTTCCCGCCAATGTTTACTCGCCATACCAGTATTTAAAAAAGG
>JACPTH010000253.1 GCA_016192885.1 bacterium
TCATCGTGAAAGAAGTTGTTCCAAATGTCGTGTCACATTCCCTATTATTGCGGGTTCTCCAAAATTTACTAAAAGAAAGCGTTTCCATAAGAAACCTTGTGACTATTCTTGAAGCTCTAGCCGACTGCAAAGGTATTTCAGAACCGGATACCTTGACCGAAATTGTCAGGCAGGCATTAGGCCGTCACATTTGTAAAACCGTCGTCGATAGCGAGGGAATTCTAAACGTGATTTCGCTTGAACCCAGGTTAGAGCAGGTTTTGAGCAATTCCCTGCAAAAAGTCGAAGGAACCTTACAACTTGCCCTTGACCCCAAATTCGCGTCCGACTTTTTTGGGAAGTTGAGAGAGCGAATAGAAGAAGTGATGGCTCACGGGAAAACCGCGGTTTTATTGTGCGGCTCTAACTTGCGTTTAAGTATTAAACGCCATACGGAAAGAGTAGCCCCGCGGTTAGTCGTTTTATCGTATAATGAGATTCCCAGTTCCGTTCAACTAAATTCGGTGGGGTTAGTGAGCGTATGAATGACCAAGCTTATTCGCTTCGCCAATTAAAAAGGCAAATAGAAGATAAAAACAAGAATACCCCGATTTTGCCTGAAAGCTTTCTTTCGAACATATCTCGCCCTACCCACTTTTCAACGGTACTTCTGTTTAATTTAGATAAAATAAATAAGACAATTCCACCCATCCAGCAATGGTTCTCTCGATTTTTGCAAGACCCAAGGCAGACCATTTTATGGGATCAGGGTGGGCTTTTATCGGTTAACTCCTTTCACAGGGAAGATATGGATGAGCGCCAGTTTTACTTGGAGAGCCTTGAATTTATGGGGAGCCAACTGTGGGTTATTCCAAGAATGACTCAATTTTTAAACTATTTTTATTGCGATGAGAACGAAAAAATTAAGTTTCTAAAAAGTTTTTTTGTTAGTTTAAACCAGGCAAAGGAGCTCTGGATTACGCTAAATTTCTCAGAGTTTTCATTTTCACAAGCGATTGTTCATTCCGCGGACCTAATCTCAATTTTGGTCCCCGATTACCCTGATTCAATCCTGCGATGTTATGAAGCGGTAAAATCCATTCGCCTTTCCGGTTTTTTTTCTCCAATTTGCTTGATAATTGAGCGCCCACAAAATGGGGTTCCTTTCACAACCGTCTTCGAAAGAATCAACAGTGTCTCCAATAAGTTTTTATCCCTTGACCTGGGCTTGGGAGGGGAACTTGAAATTTGCAATCCGGCTACTCATGAAACATCTGAGTTGCCTATTCGCTCCATAATGAAATCCCAGTCTCAAGAATTGAAAGATTTCATGTTTTCCTTTGCCGAAAGATTTCTTTATCCCGCGCCTGGAGATGTACTAGAAAATAATGGCTGACTCAAAACCTCAAGTTACAAATGACCCGGTAATTTCTCCGGTGGAATCAATAATTTATAAAACTCAACGAGAAATTAAACCATACATTTTCAAACGCCTAGAAAATGCTTCTCCAAAAATTCCCGCGAAGAAAATAGCTAGAACAATTACAATTACCTCCGGAAAGGGCGGAGTGGGGAAAACGAATATTGTCGCAAACCTTGCCATTTGTCTAGGTCAAGCCGGGCGAAAGGTAATTATTCTTGACGCGGATCTTGGTCTGGCAAATATCGACGTGGTTTTTGGAATTCGCCCAAAGCGGACTCTTGTAGATGTGATAAAAAACAATTTGAGCATGGAAGAAGTTCTTCTCCCCGGTCCTTTCGGGATAAAGATAATAGCGGGGGGTTCAGGCATTCTGGAACTCGCCCAGTTAAGTTTGGAACATTTCAGAAGATTACTAGACCAAATGCGGTTTTTGGAAGGAATCGCGGATTATTTGTTAATTGATACGCAGGCCGGGATTTCACAGAACGTAGTTTCCTTTTGTCAAGCCGCGGACCAGGTGATTGTAGTAACAAACCCTGAGCCGACGGCATTGGCTGATGCCTATGGAATCATCAAAATAATAAGTCGATCCAACCAATTGGCAAATGTTTGGGTATTGGTAAATCAGGCAACACAGGAACAGGAAGCGGGTTTTATTTTTGACAGGCTCAACAATGTTGCCGTGGATTTTTTACAGTTTCCCCTAAGGAATTTAGGGTATATTCCATTCGATCGCCACGTCTTCCAGGCGGTTTGCAAGCAAGTTCCATTCATGCTTTTCGCTCCTCTTTGCCCGGCGGCCCTTGGTATAAAGAAAGTCGTTTCCGAGGCTTTTAACGAAACCGTTGCGCAAGTTGAACCGGGAGGAATTGAAGGATTTATGAAAAAGCTCTCGGGGTTCTTTTCTCGCGGAGCGGATACATCGCCTGGAGAAGAATCGTGAATTTTAGAACTTTCACGGCCGACAGCCGTTTGGAAGCTTTCCTAAAAGCTGAAAAGGAACTGGGAAAGGATATTCGGGTCGTAGGAGAAAAAAAAGTAAATAGTAGCTCATATTTGGGTCTTTACGCGAAAGAAATGGTAGAAATTACCGTGATAGTGGTTCCGAGCGCTCTGCAAAAATCGGCGAGACCGGTTGCTCCGACAAGACCCACGCTTTCCGAAGATGTTACGGATCATGTTAAATTAACCAACTTTTCGGGGAAAACATCTTCTCCTCAAGTTCTTCCAGCTACCCAATCAAAACTGACAAAAAATTACGCGCCACACCCGGTATCTAGGCCTATTCCTCAACCCACGAGCAAGCTTGAAAGCAATTTGGGTCCTTCCGGGAAAAAAGGAACTTCAAGTCCTCAGGTTCCATATTTTCCCGAAGATCAAGTTCCTGATGAGAGAATACAAAGTTTAATTGATCTTCTAAAGCAACAGAAGAAGATTCAACAAGATCCAGCTAAAAGTCCGTTTCCCAATCAGGTTTCACATCCCTCCGTTTCA
>JACPTH010000023.1 GCA_016192885.1 bacterium
GTGGGTCGTTCCCGCAAAATGGGCGGCCCCTTTTGCGCCTCCGTGGGGCATGACTTCTAGGCCCGGAACGAGCATTGTCCCGGAAAGCCCGATCAATGTCGCATCTCCCAAGCATTTGGATGAAACTCCCGCAAATAAAAAGGTCAAAAACAAAAGGGGGAAAAGTATAAAATACTTCTTTGTTGGGATGATAAAAAACGCCTTATTCTTCTTCAAGCTTTTGTAACCTCTCCCTAATTTTTTCGGCATCCTGGTGATCGGGAAAATGTTTTAGAAAATCTTCATATTGCTTTTTTGCGGATTCTTTATCTTTAAGCCGGGTTTCATAAAGTTCTCCCTTTCGCAAGAATGCGTCAGCGGATATATCGGCATCGGAACTGGTTTCCGTTATTTTATTGTAATAATCAATCGCTTTTTCGATGTTTTCGTTGCTTTTTTTGAGCAAGACCTGGCCATCGCGAGTTCGCTTGCTAAATTCCTGAAGATTTTCTTCGTAGATTCGACCTAGCTTAAAAAGGTTTTTTGCGGTATCGGGTTCGTTTGGATATTTTGTGACCATTTCCTCTAGGGTTTTTGCAGCGCCCTTATAATCTTTTTCTTTCTCATCTAGAATAGACGCGGCTTTTTGAAAAGCTTCACGGGCAATTTCGGCGTTTGGAGATTCCGCGGCGACCTTTTTGTACTCCGATATAGCCTTCTTATAATCGCCTGAATCATAGTACATGGCAGCAAGATCCATTGATGCTTTAGCCGCTTGCCCCTCGGTTTTAGCGGTGTCCACCACGTTTTCCTGCACTTCGATCGAAGCTTTCGCGTCTTTTGTCAATGGGGCTAAGGTTTTCATGCGGCTTTGGGCAATTTGGTAGTAAGAACTATACGGATACTTTGAGACCAGCTCCCTATAGGTTTTTGCGGCGCTCTCAAAATCGGCGATTTTCTCATAACAAGCCGCCAGTCGATAGGTTGCTTGGTCGATGGCCAAAAATGACGGATAATTCGATAAAAGCCTGGCGTAAGTTTTTATCGATTTTGGAAAATCCAACAATCGCTCTTCA
>JACPTH010000301.1 GCA_016192885.1 bacterium
AGAGCTGGGCCTGATTCGCAATGTAAGTTTTCCTTCGAGGAACGGTTAGGCTTCTTCAGCCCTTGTTGGTGTGCCGAGGAAATAATAAAATGAGAATGAGCAAAATGGATACCTGTTTCAAGTCTAATGGAGAAGCGGAAGCGACGAAGCAATCTTAAAATCAATCGCGATTTTTGGGCCCCTCTGAACGGTTGCAAAATTTTTATCGCCCCATGGCTGCCTTAAGTTTAAAATATCTCTCCTTGGCAACTTGATATTTGCGAAAAGCTGACATTACCTCTTCAACGGGGGCACCCTGAGAAACTTTATATTCATATTGGTTCTTGGCGTACATATAATCTTCATATGCCAATTTCAATGAAATATCCGGCCTAGAGGAAGACGATGGCGGATTTTGAGGATTAGGTAACCTTTCGGGAGGAGGGGAATATTGAGGCGGGTCAACCGGAACTTGCGCAAGCACTCGGCCCCCTCTTTTCTTGATTTCATCCTGAACTCTCTTAATTCGCTCCATAGTGGGGGGGTGAGTCGAGAAGTATTTTGTTACCGAGGTTAGCTTCCCATCTTTATTGATTCGTCCAAAAAACTGAAGTAGGCCGTCAGGTCTATAACCGGCTTTCATGGTATATTTAACCGCTTGCCTGTCAGCCTCAAATTCGTCATCCCGAGAAAACTTTAAATTTGCGAAAAGCGCTGCTATTGCGGCAGCTTTCTGAAACTTCTTCGCATCATCGTTTGCACCCATCAATGCGATTACCAAAGCCATCAACCCTGATTTACCCGCCTGCTTTAACCCGTGTTTCTTATCTACATGGCCCAACTCATGACCCACCACTCCCGCTAGCTCATCATCAGAACTAATGGTTTTCATCAGCCCCTTGGTAACATAAACATAACCTCCGGGGAGGGCAAAAGCATTCAATTCATCGGAGTCAAGAATGGTGAAATGATAGGTGAGATCTTGCCTTTCAACCACAGGGACCAAACGACGCGCCACGCGACCAAGACGTTCAAGCATTCTTGAATCGCGATAGAACCCGGGTTTTTTCTTCAGGGACTCATGCCCATTTTCACCGACCGTTTTTTCGTAAGAATTCCCAAGTCCTC
>JACPTH010000024.1 GCA_016192885.1 bacterium
AACATCCTTTGGCGAAAGATTCCCAAGTTTAGCAAACCACTCCATCGGAAGCTCATAGCCTATTTCGCGATTTTGAGGGTTTTTTGCTTCAGGCAATCCGTCCGTGCAAAGAAAAATAGAGTCCCCCGGTTTCAAAACAACTTCCTTTGTTTGAAATGTGGTTCTTTTCGCAACGCCTAATGGCATGCACGGCATAAAAATTTCTTCCACATTCCCGGAATCCACACGTCGTAACAAAGGGGAAACATGCCCGGCGTTTCCAAAATTAATTGTCATTGTGTCGGCATTCCACCGAAAAACTATTAACGTCATCATTTTGATTTGTTTGACGGTAAGGAAAAGAAAACGGTTGAAATCCGAAAGAATCTCTCCCAGTGATTGTTCGGGACGGTTCGAAACCGTAAAGAAACATTTTGCCATCCCCATAATTAGGGCTGCGCTAACCCCATGTCCGGAAACATCGCCTATTACGCCGAAAATGTGACGATCGTCTATTTTAAAATAATCAAAATAGTCGCCTCCTACATCAGTCATTGTCCTGCTTCGGCCATGAATAGTTAATGAACTCATGCAGATTTCATTCTGCGGAAATAGTGTTTCCTGAATTTCCCTTGCCACTTCCAAATCCTGCATTCCCTCCATTACCTGGTTCATGAGAGATGATACCTCGCCAAGTTCATCCTTTGATTGTACAGGAATGCGGGTTAAAAATTTTCGGTCGCGAATGGCTTGAATTCCAAAACTTATATTCTGAATGGGAACTAGAATTTGTTCGGAAAGAAAAAAACCCATAACCACTGTTGCAAAAACAAGAATTCCCAAAAAGAAAGCCACCATTTTCCAAAGATTTAAAACCCGGCGCTCCAGAGGAGCAAGAGAGGTTTGCGCCACATATACGTATCCTTGAACATTTTGACCTAATTGCCCTATTAAAAGTTCTCTTCCTCGAGAGGTCTTAACTATTTTTCGTACGAACGAAAGTTGCGAATCAACTGCTTTACCAATTTCTTCCGCATCTTTTTTTCGGACTTTCTTTGAAAACACTGAATGAGATAGTTGCGACCTTGCCCATAAGCTGACATTCCAGGTTAAATCAGGTTGGTTTTCCAAATTCTTTTTGTGCTTTTTGAAATATTCCGATTCCGCAAGGCCTCTAAACATAACCGCGCAAATCATCTTGTCAGATTCGCCTCGTTCATTGAAAAGGGCGTCAAACAACATGAAACACCCCTCGTTCGATAATCCAAAGGGGGTAAATTGACCGAGATTACGCTGAAAAAGCTCCCAGCTCCCGGCTTCGGCAATCCCCCCCATGAAAGATGAAACTGATTCATTAACCAAGGTTCCTCCATCAATTGTTTCTATTTTGTTGATTCGTTTCATGAGTTCACGGGAAATTAGTTTCCCAATCTGGTAACGCTGAGCGACTGCCGAATTTTCCGGTTCTCGAAGTTGCCAAAATGATTTTCCGTCCGGGTCAATAACCATGAACTCGGTTATTGAGTTTTCTCTTCGTACTTCCTCAAAAATTTTTTTTTCGTCGACTTTACCGTGCGCTTGCATGGCGCGTGTTTTCAAGGATTTCAACATGTTTTCGATTCGGGCGATTTCAAGCGGAAACCTCTCATCAAACTGCCTCAATTTTTCACGCATCGTTCGCTCCAAATTCTCTTGCAAAACAAGAACATGGTCTTCGAGCGCTCGATAACCGCCAAGCAATAACAACCCCCCAGGAAGACCCGCTGAGAATAAGAAAAGTTTCACGATTCTCCAAAAAATCCGCGTTTCTGACCGATAGCTTCCGAAAAATCCTTTCCAGGAAAATAACAGTGACCAAGCGAGCAATGTCGCCCTTAGAAACCAGGAAACAGCCGAGGGAATTGGGTTTGGAAGATCTTGAATCGCGAAAACATAACCATTTCTCTTCCGGGGGACCACGGTAAGTAAGGTCTTTCCATCAGAAAACCTGGTGTTATAGCAGGAAATTGTTTTTAGGAGCGTTGAGCAAAACTCCGGAGAATTTTCAAAATTCCTTGGGAAAAACCTCGGATTGCTGAAGCGAAAATCAACATACCCAATTTGGACTTCCGGATACCTTATTTTAGCGTTCTTAATTGAGTACCTAATCGAAAGGTTTTCCGGTGATTTTTCAGGATGAAAAAATGCTATGTAGCCCGAAACATCCGTGTTTTTCACATTTTGCAAACGTTCGAAACTGCTATATCCTTCCGAGGGGTCTTCTCCTATGGGCATAGGCTTGCCATGAGTATATTTTCTTACAATCTCAATTCTAGGTAATTTCCAGAGTCCTCGGAGGATCCCCAAATCTCTGACCGAAGATTTTCCCCAATTTTCAATTTTGTCGATTACCTTATAGCACCTTTCGAGAAAACTAACGGGCCTATTCCTTGAACTTAATGAAGGGATCAATTTCCCGCTTCCATCAAAAAAATACATCTCTAGCAATTTTGGAAACCTACACTCGACCAATTGAATCTCTTTTTCGCCCGATGCAATTCCTTGATCCCGAGTTTTTCTAAAAACCCCTTTAACCAGGGCCGCTAAAAAAGCCGCTTCGTTGTCACAAAGGTTTATTCGGGCCAGGATCTTTTCGTGCTGAATTTTAACCTTTTCAATGTTTCTCGCCCTTTCGGTTTCGTTAAAAATAAAAAAAGTTATTTCCAAAAAACTCAGAGGTAGGGCGCAAAAGACGAACAAAAGCAAAACAACTCTAAGGAAAGTCTTTGAAGGCTCAGAAAACAGGGGGAACCCCACTAAATTTCTCCGTTTTTTGCAAAAAATCCGCTGCAACTTGTTTTTGTTTCAAAAGAAAAACCCCTGGAAAAGAGCCCCCAGGGGTATTTTTGCCTAACGGAGATTTTCAAATAATTGGTCGGATCCATTCTATTTTTCTATAGAAATTCATTTTTTTGATTATCTCAGGGTCAAGATGAGAATCCGGCCCAAAAACCGGAGTTACTTTACCATTAGGTTCGATTTTAATCTTATAATCTAAACACGGTTTCATATCATTATAAATTCGCTTTTGAACCATTGTTCCAAACTGCTTATCAAAAACGGCCGCAACAACTTCGGAAATTACTTGTTCGCTCAGCGGATCCATATTATATGACCCTATTATCACCAGTTGCCCATCAAAGCAGAAAGTTTTGGAATGCAACCGCTCATTTTCTGAAGGGGCCATTACAAGTCGAAGGGTAGGCATTTCCGCCATAAGTCGAACCCAATCGGTCATTAGAAATGCCTGCGGAAATAGCGAATCAGTGGAACCACCGCTATTTGAGTGAATGATAATTTTAACCCCTCTTTGGGATGCTCGTTTTAAAGCTTCTTCAGCTACTTTTGTAAGAACCACATACGGGTTTTGAATCAAAATTTCTTCCTTTGCGGCATCAATGAATGAAATTAGGGCGGGGGTAATACCGTTAAGAGGACCGGTTCTTGCTGTTTTATCAATGATTTTAACCGGCTTAGGCCGTTCCCCGTGCCATTGGTCAAAGGAGGAATAAGAAGTAATCCCCTTAAACTTTGAAATTTCTTCGTTAAATTCGATAAGCAACTTTTTCCGACCCTTATCTAGATTTCCTTTTTCAGGATCAAATAAGCCCATTCCCATCATGTACCGATTCATAACCTGATAAGCCAAATCGAGACTTGCCGATTGATCTTTAAAGTTAAAACGATCAGGTTTAATCACCGTGTTTTTTAAATAAGCCCACTCCAAGTCAAAAGCCTGTTTTAATTGGGCCGCAACGGGAGCCCCTTGCATTAAAATATCGGTGTCGCGATAGACAATTTTATTTTCGCCTTTACCCACGAAATAATCAGCTCCAATGTTTTTCCCGCCAATGATGCAGGTATTCCCGTCACCGATAAGGATTTTGTCATGATTCGAAGCGACCAGCTTTCGGAAATCGGTAAAAACATGGGCCAACTGTTTCACCGCGGAGTTGTAAAGCTTTATCTGAACGTTGGGGAACGCGGCCAATTCTTGCATTTTATCAATTACGCCGGTCATATAGCTGGAATGAGCGATTCGCCAATCACACATGAGCCGGATTTGAACCCCTTCGCGTGCTTTTTTAACAAGGAGCCCCAGGAAAGCTTGCCCAAAAATATCTTTGTCTATAATAAAATAAGTGCAATCAATGGTTTTCTTCGCGCTGTTAACTATCTTCCAGCGAGAGTACCATGATTCCGCGTTTTGCCACAGATACCTAACCTTGGTGCTGGTATCCGGGGAATTGGTTTGTAATGCCTGAAAAGCGGCGCTTAGGGCCGGGTTATCTTGTGGGGGTTTAAATCCCCAAGCAATTGTCGAATAAAAACAAACCAAGATAAGACATGAAACAAAGACCTTAGCACGCGGTTTCATAATACCCTCCAATAGCAGAGACATTCCCGAAATGGATACAAAGAAATTGTACTCATCCCGACGAAAAGCGTCAAGTTCCCGAATCAATTCACTGTTTTTTCCGGTTAAAGATTTTAACCTGCGTAGATTCCGGTGTGTTCAGGGTCAAAAGCGCCGCAAGATTTGCTCGGGTGATCCGCTCCATGAATTTTGGGTCTATATTTACGAGAA
>JACPTH010000302.1 GCA_016192885.1 bacterium
CGCTAAGGATGCGGGAAACTTCTTTGAAACCTCTGGAACCGCTAGCCCAAAAGCAAGCGGAAGTTTCGAGCGCGCGGAAAACTCACGAACAATTTGCATCCCCCTTGAAAATGATTCAAGATTTGTTTCTTCCACTAAATTCGGGTTGGCGACTATGTGCGTGACCGAAAACCCCGAAACCTCCTCGTATTCCTGGAATCGCCTTCCTATTTGATCGACAGTATTAAAACCTGGTCTAAATGGGTTAACAATAAAATAGACCCGACTTTCACGTATTTGCGCCCATTCCTTTATTCGCTGAAGAGGCCGAAGTCCGATTTCTCCTCCGCCGACGTCACAGATAACGCGATTTTCAACATTCTCAAGCGAGTTCCATTTTTCCGGAGAAAGAGCGGGAAGATCGCCGTCCGCTACTCTTTTTGGTGGGGCGACAACGTCAATTCCTCGAGATTCTAGTTCATCTTTAAGTTTCCGAATGCGGAAAAAAGGATTGACGATATCAAGATCTAAAAGTTTCACAGAATGTGGGCCGCATTTTTCGGACGAAACAAGGGCAAGGTTTATTGCAAACTCGGTTTTACCCGAGCCTAAGCCCCCTAAAACAAAAGTAACGGGAGTAATTTCAGGAATAAACATAAGGGATTGAAATTAATTTACTTTCCTATGGAACCGATTAATTCCTGGAACTTATCGAACTGGGGAATATCAATTCTCTCGCTAATTTCATACATCACCGCTTCCATTGTTGTAACAACCGCGCCTGCGATTCTGATCTTTTCGAGAGCGATTCGTCGATCTACCCGTCTTCTGGAGCTGGTTGCATCCATTACAACATGTACATGATACCCGCGGGTAAGAGCATCAAGGACCGTTTGAGCTATGGAAATATGCGTCTCCATTCCGACCACTACAAGAGTACGCGTACTCATTGCTTCCAGGCGTAAAGTAAGATCTTCATTTCCGAAACAGCTATACTTGTTGCGCTTGATTGGGTCTAACCTTGGGACCAGATTCTTAATTTCTTCAACCGTTCCTCCGAAAAGTTGGGGGCCCAATTCCGCAAGGAGAATCGGAAGACCGATCATTCCGCAAAAAGAGATAAGAGTTTTTATGTTATTTATCATGCGTTCTTTGCCAAAAATTGGTTTAATGCATCGTTTTTGAACGTCGCAGACAAGCAAAACAGCGCCCTCGCGGGATAAAATATCGGAATGCCTCATAAAACGGGTTTCTCCTTAATTGATTAAATAGTCAATAAAAAATTTTTCCCCAAATTGTTTTCCCAGTGGATGTGAAACCCCTCCGGACAAATGCGAATCAGTTGAAAGCAGTAATTAATAACCGCGCCTTTAGGGACCCAAATGAAGCAGCGAAAATGTCTGGGAATTGGAAGTTTTTGCATTTCCTTTGCCCGGCCGTTTTGATAAAGGCGGTCATTCCATCGAAATGGAGCTTGACTAACGGAAAAATCGCTTCCCCACGTTATTCCGTCAACTTCGAAATCGGAATCCTGAACGTAACTCCAGTTCCCCACGCTCCAATGAAGGCGGACAAAAACAAAATCGCCTGAATAATCAATATATTCAAATTCTTGGGGTGAAATAAGCTGAGTGAATGCATGGCTTACTCGTTCAGGACCATTTGCGTGGAAGCTTTGGAAATAATAATGAAAAAGGTATTTATCCTTTCCTTCGAAATGTGATGGTATGCGAATGACCCAGCTTCTCTTTAACGGAATGCTTCCCCATTCGGGCATCATCACGTATACCTCAGTGTTTGTCCAATCTGCGGGAAGTTGAGGGTGCCCAAATGCCACATTCAAAGTGACTTTTTCGATGCCGTCTTCTTGATCAACCCATTCTTTTTTAATATATGTGTAACCTTCAAATGGCCGGGTAATTGGGGCTTCAACTATGTTTTCGGCCGGCGCAGGGGAGGTTTGGGTCACGTTTTCATTCCCGGAATTTTGGCCGTTTTTAAAAGGAGCCATTTCAAGGTCTTTTTTAGTCATTAGTGGTCAAATCCTTCTCGAGAGGAAATTCCTTTGCGAAGATAATGTTTTACTTCTACCATATCCGTAACCAGATCCGCTATTTCAAAAAACTTTGGACTCGCATACCGCCCGGTTAAAATCAGTTCAATTTCAATCGGTTTTGAAAAAATAAAATTTAGAAGATCTTCTTCCGAAAGCAAATCCCAATGAATCGCGGGAAAAATTTCATCGAGTATTACCAG
>JACPTH010000303.1:0-908 GCA_016192885.1 bacterium
GACATGACCCTTTGAAAAAGATCAACTTTCATGGAGCGTATATGGGTATTTGAAATTAATTCGTCAAGTTCGGATTGACACCGGCGTTCAAAAGAGCGATATCTTTGTTCTTCAAATCGTCCTAAGAAATACCATCCCGTAACTGAAACGACTAAAATAGGCCATAAAACAAATGGCAAAAAAATACTAAAAAAATTGTAACCCCTACTCTCGTTCATGGATTTTTAGATTGGTTTTGATGCGTTCTGGAGAGTACAAAAAGAGTTACATCATCATCTTGATGGTCGCTCCCGACAAAATCCCTTCGCCTTTCGAAAAGTTGGATTGCCCAGTCTTTTGCTGCTGAGAAATTCGTATCCTGTACAAGTTTTAACAGACCATCGTATCCCAAGGGAAGATTTGATTTTGAAAGAGATTCAACCATTCCGTCGGTGTAACACAAAAGTTTTGCGCCCTGGGTGAAAGGGATTTCTATCGGTTCGGGGATAAAGGGTTTACGATAGATTCCAAGGGGATAAACGGGGGAGCCCAAAAATGACAATCGGCCTTCCGCCTGAATAAAAAGCGGGTATGGATGCCCTACTCCAACATAGGTTAAGATATGGCGTTCGGGGTCAAGAATTCCACATGCCAAGCTCATAAACATCTTTTTTTTCACGCAATGTCTAAGCATTTTATCAAGAGCTACGGCAAGACTGCGAGGTTCAGATTTTCCAAGTTTGATCCAGTGGAAAACTACCGCACGCGTAAAAGCCATAATAAGAGCTGAACTTACACCGTGACCGCTGACATCCCCCACCAGAAAAAAGATTTTCCCGTCCTTTAATAACTGACAATCGAAACAATCACCTCCAAGATCCGAGGCAGGTTGAATTTTCCCAAAGCAATCGTATCCTGGAATGGTCGGA
>JACPTH010000303.1:930-4325 GCA_016192885.1 bacterium
ATCAAGTTAAAAATCTGACCTAATTTCATAAACTCTTCGGGCCCGGTTTCTGGGATTCGGACGGAGAGGTTATGTTCCCCAAGAGCAACCACACCGGTTTCGACGCTTTGGAGGGGAGTTAAAAAGCTTTCTGACACATGCCTTCCGGTTAATACCGCGAGAACGGACATTACAAAAATTCCAAAAATAATCCAGGTTTTTAACGTCTTCGCTTTCCCTGCAATTGCCTCATCCGTAAAGAGTGAGATTAAACCAAAATCCTCGATTTTGTTTCCTGGGAGGCATGAAGCCCAATATTTTTTTCCATTCACATCAATTTGCCTAGATTCCGCCTGTCCCGACATAATGGACCATAAAACCAAAGGAAAAACAGCCTTTCTCAAAGAGAGGTTAATTTTTGGGAAAAAACCGGCTTTCACCGGATCATAGGCCATTAAACGCAAACCGATACCATCAATGGCGTCTTTCTTTAACAATCTGGTTGAAAGAAAATTCAGACTCGCGCGACGAAGCGGTAACCTTGCCTCAACGTAAGCCGCTTTAGCTTCAGCATTCTTTACGACATCCCAAAAAAGAAAAAATCTATCTCCTCCCAAAGAAATCCGCTGAAACGATTTAGGATATCTTGAAAGGCCCTGAAAACCTAAATCAGGTTGCCTTACGACGAAATCAAACAGTGAATTACCTTGGGGAATGCATTTCACACGATCCGGAGCGTTCTTTTCCAAAACATAACGACAGAAGCTTTCCATCATTGGATTCTTTATGCCCGCCAAGGAGGGATCAATATAAAAAATGGTCTTCCCAAAAACATTGCTTATCGAAAATCGGGAAAACCATCCATCTTCAATTTTATCTTTTATGAACTTAAACAAATCCGGACTGTTGTCTAAAACCGAAGGGTAGGAAATCAAGGCTTCCACTCTTTTTCCCAAGCTTGAAACATAATGGGTAAAATCGTTATCCAAATGCTGAAGAAGCTCGACCTGTCGCGCCAAAACGTTCGATCCAATTACCGATTTAAATCCTTCCACAATATCTACGGAACTAAGGCTAAGATTTAAAATTGGAATTAGGACGCTAATCAAAAACAATGATTTCAATAAAACCCTTAGTTTCAATTTGTCAAAATGCCCATTGACCAAAAAAATGAAAATGCCTAGCAGTGCAAAAGAAAAGAAAATTCGGCTTATCCTAAAACTTGTGGTGTTAAGCGATGCTAAATGGGGTTCCGCGATATAGGCAATTCTTCCATCGTTTACCCCTAGAAAAGTCCAATGGAACCCGTTTTCTTCCACGCCGGAGGTTTGAGATGCGTTGATCAATTTATACACCGACTTGGCCTCGGAATCTTCGCTTCCAAAGGCTCTTAACCAAAGATTTTTTTCAGGATGCGCGATACCAACCTTCCATAAACCTGGGGCATGTTCCGTTTTCCAAATTTCATCGCATAGAGATCGTTCTGAAGGAAAGGAAGGGCATAGAATTAGAAGCCCCCAATCTTTTCCGAAATCCCAACTCAACAAACCCGGCTCTCCACCCCAGAAAATTTTTGCAGGTTTTCCCCTTTTATCCCTAAAATATTTTAACTGCTTGCCCTCGCCAAAAACCGTCACCAGATTTTTGTCGAGACCTTTTCTAACTTCTTCAAGAGATGGACCGGAGGGAAGAATTAAACCATTGAATAGTCGAGAAATTAACCATTTATTTGGGGCATCCGAGGGAAAAGTTTCAAGCAACCGAGCATTCTGGCCGAATTTGTAAATTTTTAGGGAAATAGGCCATCGCAAAGAGATTTTACGGAACCCTCCAAGCTCTTTTCCAGGGTTTTTTGAAGGTTTTTTTTCTGTGTCAGTTTCCAGGCTTCAAAACCCGATTCCGCCGAAAAAAGGAGAATAATGCTTAAGGCAAAAAACGGCCAAATAGTGCCAATTTGAGAATTATTAGAAGTTATCCCAAATTTTTCACTCATTTGAAGTCGGGAAGCGTCACCAAAACTCGCATGGGGCAATGCCAAGAAGCACAGGAACCCACTTCATCTAAAAAGTGGGTTCCCGTTTCTTTTATTTACCAGCCGCAAGTGCTCCCCGGTTTAATTTCAATTATTCGATTGTTAAGCGTGTCGGAAATCTGGATTATTTTGTTGGTGGCATCCGAGTTGTTAATTCCCGCAGGATTTTGGAATTTTCCTATCCCCGAACCGGCACCGCCAAAAGATACCGCCAAACTTCCGGTTGTATCCAACACATGGATTTTACTATTGTTCACATCAGCAACAAATACCCGCCCGGAGCTATCGGCGGCCAATGCCATATTCTGCCCGAAGCTAAATGATGCTAATCCGCCCACCGCCCAAGCGCCCTGAAGGTTGAAGGTCGTGTCATATTTCTTTATCACGCCACCACTGCCGGCTCTTTCCGCTACGAAGAACAAAGTGGTTCCCGCGAAGGCGATTCCGGTAGGGGAAGCCAACCCTGTTAATTGAGTGTCGAAAGTCCAGGTAGCAAGAATATTGGAAAACCTTTGAACGCGGTTGTTTCCGGCGTCAGAAATGTAGGCATAGGTTCCGTCGGTTTCTATTCCCGCAGGCTGCGTAAATGAACCATTTCCTGTGCCTAGGCCCCCCCAAGTTGCTACAAACGTCGGGGGAACAGCATCATTAAGAATGGTAATCGTGCTGGAGGCGGAATCAAGGACCCATATTTTTGAAGCGGAATATTTTATATCAGAAATGGTCGAGGAAAACGATGCAGGTAGTCCGCCAGGATACTGGGTTGAATAAAGAAATGAACTATCCAATTTTTGATACCTACTGTTTGAGCTATCGGCGAGGTAAAAACTTGTGGCACCGTTCGAATCAATCCCGGTTGCGCCTGCAAGTTGTCCGTTTCCCGTTCCAGGCCCTAAATAGCTTCTAATTCCCCAAACTTGGAAAGTTGTTGCCGCGGATGCAAGGGTTCCCAAACTATCCCATACTTTTATGCGATAAACGTACTGGCCTGGGCTTGGATTAATACCTGAGCCAAAATTTCGGTTTAGAGTAGTACCGCTTGCAATAAAGGTTCCAGGTTCCCCTGAGGTAACATCATACCAAGCATAACTTGCCGTAGGGATTACTCCGCCCTCAAAATCGGTGGATGTAGCGGTAAAAGTTAAATTGTAACTATCGGTAGAAACCAGGTAAACTCCAATTCCCAAGCTATTCGTAGCATACTGAGTTCCAAAAGTGGTCGGTGTAATACCGAAGGATGGCGTTGCAAGGCGATTCACAAAAACCCCGATGCTGGTTGTAGCGGTCACACCATGGGTATCGGTTACCGCGAAGTAAATAGTATGTTGCCCGGAAGCTAGGGCGGCCGTAGATAAGGTTAAGCCGGAACCCAGGAAAGTGCCGC
>JACPTH010000262.1 GCA_016192885.1 bacterium
TGGGGAAGGTTAGCTTTGCCAAAGATGGAACACCTTACATCGAAGTAAGCGAAGCGGCCATCCTTCCCAAAGGAATGGAACCCATGGTTTCGGTTCTCCAGATCCTTCTTGACCCGATTGGAATGAGCAACCGTCGCGTAGGCCTTTTAGGTGTTCTAGCTAAGGGTTATGATTCCCATGGAAAGCGCTTGTACTTTCTTGCGGATCCGACCGGAGCGATTACTTTGGGGCGCCTTCCAAAACTGTATCCTAAAGGGACCATTCTTCGCATAAACGGGCTTGTAAGACAGGATGAGAATGGCTTACCGGAGTTGGCTGATATTGAAATAATTTCAGCGAAGAATTAGGTAATTGAAGGGTAGATTTGCTTCCCGATTTTTGATTTTAACTTTTTTTTGTCTTGGAATTGCTTGGGTTTTTGGTTGCTCGGGGAGCTCATCCCCAACGATTGTTCTCCCGTCTTTCATTCCTGATTCCCTAGTTCTTTCCGGAAATATAGATCTTTCAAATGTCGCCGTACATCCCAATTTAGGCGGGATAATTCCGTCGCTTCGCGAAAAAGTACAACCGTCTTTTCTCAATTACTCCAACTTTCAAGGGACAATAGAAGACGATCCAATTTCTTCCGCAAAAGTTGATTCTGTTGGGCATTTCGCCTTTCCTATTTTGCCCCTAAGGGACCAAATCGTAATTCGATTCCAAAAACCTGATTCCCCCGGTTTTGTTCTTGAATGGATGGCCGCAGATTCAAAAAATCTTGCGGGAATGGTAAACGCGCGGGTTACCGTTGAGTCCACCGCAAGGGCGTTGATTGCGCGAATGTTAAGAAATAGATATGGGCGACGGGTAAACCCTGACTTGATTACCGACGCTCAAATTATCGATACGGTTAAAGCGATAAATTTTGTTTTAGAGCAACGTCCGGAAAAAATTTCTTCGAAAATTTCCCTTCTTGAGGTTGAAGAGGTGGTTTCAGCCGCGGCTTCTCAAAGTTCGGCTTTAAACGCCTCCGCAACTTCCCCATGGCCTCGCGATTGGACAATCCTAGTTTATCAGGGGGGGGATAACAACCTTGAATTCGCTTTGCGAGACGATAGGAATGAAATGAAAAAGGCGACGTTTTCCGATCGGGTAACTCTAATCGTTCAAATTGACACAGCCAATGAGGGAATTCGCCGGTTGCTCATCGAAAAAGGAAAGGAGACCGAACTTTTAAGGGCCGGAAAGGGTGACTCCGCGGATTCGTCCAAACTTTCAGAGTTAGTTTCATGGGCCCAACGGGCTTTTCCCGCGAGACGATTCGCCCTTATCCTGGCATCCCACGGCCTTGGATGGAGGAACCGCTCCGAATCAAGGGGAATCATCATTGATGAATCGGAAAATACCGCCATGAATTTCGTTGCGCTAAAATCCGGAATTTTACAAGCTGTTACGCATTCGGGAGGGTTTGTTCGTCCCTTTGACTTTTTAGGGTTTGACGCTTGTCTTATGGGGCTTTTTGAAGTCGCATATCAGTTGCGAGACACAGGGAAATTCCTGGTGTTTTCCGAAAGCAACGAACCAAACCCCGGGTGGCCCTATGACATCATCCTTTCCCGTCTTGCAACAAACGCCGCAGCCATTGACGGAAAATCATTAGCCGAAGGAACTTGTCTCGATTACCAAAATGCGTACGTAAATTCAGGGCTTTCAAATCGCTATTCCGGAACTCTTTCAGCCATAGACCTTTCCAAGATCCCAATTGCGCGCGATCGATTCTATGATTGGGCAAATTCCCTTTTTCAACAGAGAAGCACGGTGCTTGCCTCTCTTCGGGGAATTCGCGACGCCCGAAAGGATAGCGCCGATCCCCTTTCCGGGCCGGAACGATACCGAGTTCAAGCGTTTGAATTCGTGGATTACCGGGACTTGATTGATTTAATAACGGCGGTAAAAGATGTAGCGCCGATTTCCAATATCGCCGCGGACCTTCTCCTTCCCGCCCTTTCCGAGGTAATCATATTTTCGGTCCGGTTCGGGGAAAAATACAAAGGAGCGCGCGGACTTTCAATTTCTTTTCCGACAACCGTTGAATTCGCCGATTATACGGCAAATTCATCAAAGGTAAGTTATTCGGATCTTGACCTTGCCTTAGATACTCCCTGGGATGAGCTTCTAATCGCCATGAATTCTTACGAACCTTCAGAGTTGGTGGATGGGCGCAATCTTTCGGTAAGGCTTTCCTGGAAGACAAACGCGGATCTTGACTTGTACATTGGAGAACCCGACCCTTACTGAAGAAGTTTGGATCGCCAATAAAAAAATCGTTCCGGGGAAATATTGGTTGGTCGCAAACTATTACGCAAATAGTCCCGAGAACCCTCAAACCATCGCAACCATTTCGGTTTCAGGAATTTTATTTCAAAGCAATTTTTCCCAAACCATCGAAAAGCCCGGAAATCGCTTTGAAGCCGCATGGATACAAGTCTCGAAATCGGGAATAACGGTGACACAAATTCCTCCGTCAAAAATGCCCGATTCCAATTTCAAATTTCCTTTTAAGTCATCAAAAAGAAACCGCTTTGTTGGGAACCGCGAAAAAAAGCCAAATCGCTGATGCGAAAGAAATTATGGTAGCCATTAGCAGAGGAATGAAGCTCCCGTAGACATCCCATAACAACCCTGCCAAAAGGCTTGCGGGGAAAACCATCAACCCCCCCGCAAGCCCCAAAAACCCGAAAGCGGTGCCTCGCGATTCAACGGGAACTAGATTTGCCGCCCAAGCTTTAACTGAACCTTCAGTCATTCCAAAAAAAACACCGTAGATTCCAAAAAGAATTACAACCGCAACCGAGGAATTGAACACGGCAAAACCAAGATAAACAAATGAATACAAGACCCAACCTAAGCCCACCACCAATTTGGGGCCGAATTTATCGGATAATCCCCCCCCAAAATAGCAGGAAACCGATTTCACAAAGTGCAAAAACGACCAAACAAAAGGTATCCAAACTACCTCTATTCCCATTTCTCGCGAGCGCAAAATAAGAAACGCATCGCTTGAGTTAGCAATCGCGAATGCGGTTATTCCGACCAAAAGTTTCCAAAATTCTTTAGGGAGGTAAGATATTTTGGTTTTCAATGGTTCAAATCTGTTCATAGGGCGATTTGGAAGCTCTCGTATAAAAAAAAGAATCGTAAGAAGGCAAAAAAATCCGGGAAAAATAGAAACTAAAATAACCTGTTTTAGGGAAAGTGAGAAATGCGTAAGGAGGATCCATGCAACCAAACCTCCACCGAGCGCCCCTAAATGGTCCATTGCCCTCTGAAACCCGAACGCAACTCCGCGTTTCTCCGGAATTGTTGAATCGGCAATTAGGGCATCGCGGGGAGATCCGCGAATTCCCTTCCCGACCCGATCCAGGAAACGAATGGCCAAAACCTGCCAGGCGTTAATCGAAAGCCCGATTAGCGGTTTAATGCTTGAACTGATAAAATAACCTAAAAAAATAAGCCATTTCCGATTTCTTATTCGATCCGAAATGAATCCTGAAAAAAGCTTAAAAATAGACGGAGTGGCTTCCGAAATTCCTTCTATCAGCCCTAACATGGTTCGACTCGCTCCAAGGTTGGAGGTAATGAAAATTGGAAGGAGAGGGTAAATCATTTCGCTTCCAAGGTCGGTAAAAAAGCTCACCCATCCCGCGGCCACTACATTAGGGTGAAGTTTGCCGCCTGGTTGTTCGGGTGAGTCTTGTTTTTGTCCCATATAATCAACCTTTCAAGCGAAACTGAACCGCGCATGGATCGGTGAAAATAAGCGTTTGCCCTGCCTGATTAGGACAGTGCCCTATTTCTCGATATATTGAAAAAGATTTCGATTTGGCGGATTCATTTCCCCTAACGGGCGAGGCCCGAAATTAAGGGGAGGAATCGAATTTTCAGTAGTAGGCGGCGGGATTTTTAAGAAATTTAAAATCGTCAAAATTTCTTGATTTACCTCATTAAACGATTTGGGGTCTTCCCAGGTGGGTAAATGAAAAAACTCCCACATACTTTGGAGGGTTACCACCAGTTCGCGGTTATTTGAAGAGGATTTGTCGGAATCTACTTTTTCAAGTGCGGTTTTTCGAACTTCATTTTCAAACCTTTTCATTTGAACGGCGAGCATGGGAAATTCGGTTCGAAGGCGGGAAAGGGAAAGAATCAATTTTTTAATCGACTTCGCCGGAAATGGAGAAATAACTGGGGAATTGTATTTCGGGGAAAAAGGAAACACCGGTTCGTTTTTGAAAAATTCAGGAAAACCTTGCTCGTAAATTACCGCCAAAAAAAACAATAACAGTAAATACCGAAATACCCTTAGCTCAAATTGTTTTTGAAGGGTAGTATCAATAATATCAACGCGCGATTTTTTAGTTATTTCCATTACGGTTTCACCAAATGCAAAAGCTCAACGGAAAAATTTCCGCTATCCGAAAACATGATCTCAATTGGAACCAGGGGGAAAGGCAAGGATTCAAGTGCTTGCAGAAAAGCGCGAATTGCAGGGTACTTCCCCGAAACATTGAGTTGGATAAAAATTCTGAGGGGAGAAAGTTTCTCGGTATCCTTTTCAAATTTGTAGTTCACTGATGATATTTGAAGAGACATAATTTCGGCCAATTCTTGAAATTGGTTTATCAAGTTGGGCAAAAAAGTTTCCGGCGGGATCCAACGATTTACTCTCTCTAAATTTTCGGAAAGATTCTCTTGAAACTGCTTTTTTGAATAATCTTGGGATCGCTGGTTCAGCGACTGGCGAACC
>JACPTH010000263.1 GCA_016192885.1 bacterium
AAATAAAGTTATTCCGTTTGACGATCGAGAAGTTGCTCGGGAACTATTGCAAGGAGGCGTTCATGTCTGACTGGACTCTTTCGGATGTAATTTCCGGTACCAATGGGGCACTTGTCCAAGGAAATGACTGTGAAATCTCCGGGTTTTCCATCGACTCACGAACCATTAAACCTAAGGAAGTTTTTTTTGCTCTAAAAGGGGAAAAACAGGACGGGTGCGAGTTTATCCCTCAGGCCCTTTCCAACCACGCTTCAATCATTGTTTCCTCCCGCCCCCCCATACCTAGCGATGAAAAAAAAATTTTCCCCGCCTCCTGGATTTTAGTTGAAGACACTCTAAATGCTTTGCAGAACTTAGCCCGCTGGCATCGAAATAGACATAAAGGAGTTTTCCTTGGGGTGACCGGCAGCAACGGGAAAACAACCACCAAGGAAATGCTATTTCATCTTTTTTCAAGCGTTTCGAATATAAGTGCAACCTCAGGAAACCTCAACAACCATATCGGCCTTCCGCTAAATATTGTTAGAATACCGCTTAATACCAAATTTTCAATCGTTGAAATGGGGATGAACCATCAAGGGGAAATTCGCTTCCTTACGGAAATTTCCAAACCTCATTCAGGGTTGATAACCAATATTGGTCCCGCTCATATTGAATTTCTAGGGAGTTTATTAAACATTGCCCACGCAAAAGCGGAGTTGATTGAAACTCTTCCTTCAGATGGTTTTGCGGTTTTAAACGGAGATGACCAATTTTTTTCCATGCTTTCGCAAAAGACTCCGGCCAAAGTAGTTAGCTTTGGAACCAGCTCTAATTGCGATTTCCATTTCACTGAAATCAATTGCGATCCGTTCGGAATTAGTTCCCGCATTTCTCGAAAAAATTCCTTATATTCAATGTCACTCAACCTGTTAGGTAAGCATAATGCTTTAAATTCTCTTGGAGCTTTGGCCTTGTACTCTTCATACGGTTTTTCCCTCCAAGAAGGGGTTGAAATCTTGAAAACATTCAAACCTGTAAATTCTCGAATGGAATCTCATCAAATAGATGGAATGAGGGTGATTCTGGATTGTTACAATGCGAATCCTTCCTCGATGGCCAATGCGGTTGAACTCCTGTCTTACTGCCCGGGAAGACGAGTTGCCGTTCTTGGAGACATGCGAGAGTTGGGAAAGGAATCCGAGTCATTGCACGAGCAACTTGGGAGGTTAGTCGCATCCCGAAAAATTGACCAACTGGTCGGGGTCGGAGCGCTTGCCCAGGTTATCGTTGAAGGGGCGGTGGTTTCCGGGATGACCCCTAGCGCGGTTCATTCTTGCCGTGATACCCTTGAGGCAACCAAATGCCTGGCAAACCTTTTGTCAAAGGGTGATACGGTTTTGCTTAAAGCAAGCAGGGGAATGCATTTTGAACTAATTGTGAAAGAATTGTGGCCTTCTCTTCCTTGCGATTTACATTGACCCCTGAACTATAAAAATCCAAATTTAAAAAAAAGAACATATGGTAGAGAAAAATGTTAAGCGGCCTATTTAGCGCGATTTCAATTAGAATCATTTTTTCAATTTTTACTTCTTTTCTTGTAGCGGTCTTTATCGGGCCTGGAGTAATAGAGAACCTAAAAAGTAGGCAAATAGGCCAAAATATTCGAGAAGAAGGGGTTCAATCCCATAAGAAAAAAGCAGGGATTCCGACTATGGGCGGGGTCATTATTCTCATTCCGGTGATTATTACCACGCTGCTCTGGGCAAAGTGGAATATTTTTGTAGGGGTTGTATTGTTTTCG
>JACPTH010000210.1 GCA_016192885.1 bacterium
GGAGCGGTGATTGCGCGTGTGGCATCCAAACTTTTAACCTGGGCAACCGGAAAAATCACGAACATGGTGAAAATGAAAGGACAAACCGCGAAAGCTCAGGCTTTCATTAACATGCAGCGTAATTCCGCCGCGCTCGCAAAACCTGAGGTTCCAAAAAGTCCCCAGACTTCCATTCAACCGATTTCTTCTTTCGATAAATCCCAGGACGCTTATGAAAAATACGTAAACGCTTATAAAGCTTATATGGAAGCCCTTCAAAAGAATGATTCCGCCAATGCAAAAAAATTGTTCGGCGATTACCAAAAATATTTGGGAGAATATCAAAATATGATGCGAAGCCAAGGGAAGTAATAAATTTAGAAGTATCTTCTCAATAACTCAGGGTTATTTTTGATTTTTGATTGCTGATTTTTGATTTGTGCTTCTTCAACAACAATGCCCAGCTTTGCAATGAATTCAGTTTTTGAACGGCCCCCGCATTTTTGCTCCCACGGATGTTCCAGAACGAACAAGCTGATCTCCAATAGCACAACCGAAAGTAGTTTTTGGCAATCCACAACCCAAATTTCAACGTTTTGGCCTTCAGCTCCTTTTCATATCCACGAATAAAGCTCTCCTTCTCAAATCAAAAATCCAACTTCAAAAATCAAAAATTACCCCTTTTTATCGAGCTGTTACATTTAGAATTTATTTTATTGATTTTTATTCAAGTATTGCCATCCCAAGAAAGCACAGGTTAACTAGCGAGAGAAGAATCACGCTCGCCCAAGAAATCCGACTTAACCAGCGAGGATTTACATTTTCCCCAAGCAAGATTTTATTGTCCCCCAATTTTACTAGATAGTATAAGAAAATAGGGAGAATTAAACCTTGCGCCACTTGAGAAACCCTCATTATTAAAAGATATAGCGAACTTGCCCCAGGAATCAACACTATTGCCGAACCCAAGACGATTAAGCTTGTAAAAATCCAGTAGAATAAAGGGGCTTCTTCATACGTTTTGTTGATTCCCCTTTCCCAACCCATTCCTTCGCAAATCGCGAATGCGGTTGAAAGCGGCAAAATGGCCGCTCCAAAAATTGAAGCATTAAAAAGTCCGACGGCAAACAAGTATCCGGCATATTTCCCCGCCAAAGGGCTTAAAGAACGTCCTATATCCTCAATGGAAGATACCGGCACGGGCCCTGTTTTATTAAAGAAAAGAGTTGCGGCA
>JACPTH010000211.1 GCA_016192885.1 bacterium
ATTGTTCAAAGGAAGAAAGAATTGAAACCGGGTCAAGGAACTTCCCTAATCGAAGTCGTAATGGCGATCGCAATTGGGGCTATTTTGTCCGTTGCCGTCACTCAGCTTTTCTCAAGCAGTCTGAAAATGACTCAAAAGGGAACGAGTATATTAACAAATGTTCAAGGAGCCGCTATTTTAATGGGGCAAATGGAGATTGACTTTTCCAAGGCGAATAAAGTGATTCTTGGCGAAGCGGAAATGGGCGAGATTTCCAACATCCAATTGGAGGTTCCGGTTCAAAACGGAATCTCAAAAATAACCTATAGTCCAATGCAAGGAAAAAGAGGATTTTCGAGAAGGTATTCGGGTTTAGGCGCAACTACTGAAAATCCTGAAGCGCATGTGTTTTGCCAGGAAATTTTTGTCAAAGTAAACCTAAAGGAATTGAAAAGGAAAGAAAAAAAAGGATTTTTTCTTGAAATTCAAACGTCAAAAAATCCTAACGGCGGAGAAGCAAGCGTTCTTAGGAAATTTCTTTATTGTCAGAATATTCCGGAAAATCGAAAAAAAGTTACGTTTCAATGGATCTGGTAGTCGTGAATCACGACTTAAGGTTTTGCAGCAACTCGCCTCACGCAGTTTTAGCTTACAGCTATATCCGATAGCTGTAAGTTTATCAACAACCTACTTTAATCGACAAACTCTGAAGCCAAGGTTTGGACTTCTAAGAGTGGCGCAATCGCTAGAATCGCGATTGGCTGAGCGCAGCGAGGTTTCATCTTCATCGAAACTTCCCCCTCTTACGGTTCGGGTCGAGCCGGATGTAGGACCGGTGGGGTCATTTCGCTCTTCCGCGGTAAAATTACCATTCCAATCATTGCACCATTCCCACACATTTCCGCACATATCGAACAAACCAAACGCGTTTTGTGATTTGGTTCCAACCTCGTGGATTGCCGGAGGTTCCCCGGAGTTTGCGGAATACCAACAATAATCATTCCTTGAATTCTCGCCCCAGTAATATTCGTGCGTGGTTCCGGCCCTGCAAGAGAACTCCCATTCGGCTTCGGTTGGAAGACGATAGCCATTTTTGGAAAAATCACAGGTTACAGTCCATTTTAAGTTATCCACTTCGCTTGAATTATTAGGGTCTATAGCGGTTTTATTTATCGTGTAACATGGCTGAAGACCTTGATTCTCGCTTAATTTATTGCAAAATTCAACCGCATCATACCAGCTGTCGGTTTCAACGGGATTGTTCCCGGAATTACCACAGTTGAATTGCGATGGATTCGTTCCCGCGATTTTC
>JACPTH010000212.1 GCA_016192885.1 bacterium
TAATTCTAAAATCTACCTACTCGTCCGAAACTCAAGCATAGGTAGGTTGAATTTCAGGAGTAAAATATGAAAAAAAAAATTCCACCCGTTCATCCCGGTGAGGTTCTTATGTTTGAATTCCTTATTTTAAAATGTCTCCCCAATTTTGGATTGGTTTACAAATGGATTTTGAATTAGACTTAGAGCAAGACCGCCTTTCAAAGAGAATCGAAAAAGAAGTAAAAATAATGGACTACAAAAAAGTGGCATAATGAATAAGGATAGATCGTGCGAGGAACGAGCCACGATCTTATCCATCCAAAAATCAAAAATTCCGCGGAATTATTGAGTAGATACGCAATGATATTTAAAAATGTTAGAATCGTGGTAAGCATTCCCTTTTGGGGAATAGTTTTTTTTAAGGAATCTTTTCTTCTGACTCCTGAATTCTATCTTCTGTATTCATTCACCCTCAAAGTGAATATTGAAGCGGCTTAGCTGCACCAGCCATATCAGTTTTGATAATATGCCGGCAAAATCTAGGTCTTACTTCAACGGGATTCTCAAGGAGAAATCGCCGCAAGTTTCGAACCCATAAATGAAAAGGCATACATCAACACATCATGGGAGCGGGTGAAATGAAGGGGTTTCCGATTGAAGCAGGGATTCCTGCAATTAGAAAGGCGTTGGATACCCAAAGAAACCTGGTGATTTCCGCTTCTCCGGGGGCGGGGAAAACGACCATTCTTCCCTTGGCGCTTCTTGATGAAAAGTGGCTTAAAGAGAAGAAAATTCTCGTGCTCCAGCCTCGACGAATTGCGACGCGGTTGGCGGCATACCGGATGGCCGCCCTTCATGGGTGCCAAGTCGGCCAGACCATCGGATACCAGGTTCGGTTTGACCGAAAAATAACCAAGAACACCCGATTGGAAATTCTGACCGAAGGGTTATTGACCCGTCGGTTTCAGGAAGACCCGTTCTTGGAAGGAGTGGGGCTTCTGATTTTTGACGAATTTCACGAAAGAAGTATTCACGCGGATTTCGGTTTGGCTCTTGCCAGGGAAGTTCAAGAGACAGTTCGTCCCGATCTCAAAATCATCGTTATGTCGGCGACGATGGATGTGTCCATGGTGGCCGCTTATCTTGATGGAAGCGCGGTATTCCGGGTTCCCGGGTTTTTGCATTCGGTTGAGAAGATTTTCCTGGGGTCTGATTCGAGGCTTTCCCTTCCTCAGGCAGTTTTACAGGCAGTTCGCCAATGCCTCCAAGAAGGGGAACGAGGAAATATTCTAGTTTTTCTTCCGGGGGAAAAGGAAATCTATCAAAGCCTTTCCCTGCTGGAAAATTCTTCCGAAACAAAGCAGTTCCTGCTTTTCCCTTTGCATGGGAGTTTGCCGCTGGAACGGCAAAACGACATTTTAAGACCGGGATCTCGTCGAAAGATCATACTTTCCACCAATATTGCCGAAACTTCGATAACTATTGAGGGGGTTACCATGGTTATTGATTCCGGATGGAGGAAAAGAGGA
>JACPTH010000217.1 GCA_016192885.1 bacterium
AACAGAAAATTACCGGGGTCGATAAAGATGGAAATGTTGAAATGGCAACAACAATTCTTAAAGGCGTTATTACGGTAAATAAAACCCCGTCCGAGCTGCCCGCACAGGGGCAGATTATAAAGGTAAAAATGGCAAAGAATGGCGAGATCCTCTCCTCCGAAGGAATGGACCAACAAACAAACTTCCAGCAAATGCAAATTAAATTCCCAGACAATCCTGTTGGAGTAGGTGATTCCTGGGAAACCACAATTTCTCCAAACCCGCAGCTTCCAATTCCATTGAAAGTGAAGTATTCCATCCTTGGTTTTGAAACCGTCGATGGCTTTGAATGCGCAAAACTTCAATCCAACGTTTCAACCGAACAAGGAGACACTGGCAGCATCAACCTTTCTGTGAAAGCCGATGGCAAAATTTGGTTCGCTTACAAAGCTGGAATCATGTTGAAAAATGAGGTTGCTTCAACCATGTTAATGACAATGGAAAACGATCTCGGCGGTGGAAAAAAAGAAAAAATTGATACCCGCATGAATTTAAACCTCCGAATGGGTGTTGTAAAATAGTTCGTTTGGTTGACACTCTTAAGTTCCGTTCGTATAATTGAGTAACGTTCTGAAGGTACAGTTCCTTGAAAAATCGAATGGATCAATCCCTTAAGAGTAAAAGCTGTATGGTTTTGCTCTACAAATAGCATAACCGCCTATTTAAGAAAGAGGGCCCCGTTTTACCCGAAGCGGGGCTTTTCTCATACCCTACCAAATACCCATAATACCTAATTTCTACCCTTTACATTTCATTACCTAAGGAGGTTAAAGGCAAAAAGAGAAGTCATTGGTTTCAAATTTTTCCCAAAAGTCTATTAAAGGAGGTAGGTTTTTATGAGGTTGAATCGCAGATTGATGAAAGCACTGTCGACAACCTTGAGCGTGTTGATTTTGCTAACATCACTTTCAATCGCTACAAGAGCCGAAGCAGGCTTATTCTCAAAAATTAAAGATACCGTAAAAAGAAGCCCAGTTAAATCCGCTTTAGCAGCTGTTGCAGTCGCAGGCGGCGCAATCATTGCCGCTCCTTATGTCGCTTCAGCGGTAGGCGCAGCTTCCGGAGCAATAGCAGCGGGTGGTGTTGGTGCCGCTGTAACCGGAATCGGATCAGGTATCCTCGGAATCGGTAGCGCAATTTGGGGTGGAATCGTTGCCGCCGGCGGGTTCGTTACCGGCGCTCTCGGCGCAATCGGTGGTGCCATAGGCGGAGTTTTCTCAGGGATAGCAGGGTTCATCGGTGGAATCATTGGAAGCCCTCTGTTTATTCCGGCTCTACTTGTAATTGGCGCGGCAGTTGTAGGGTACATGTTGTGGAAGAAATATAAGAGACAACGCCAAGACATCGGAAATGGCGGCGGCCTCCCATCAGTTCTCCCGACAGTAGGTGCTCCCGTGGGTGAAGTCGTGGTAAGCGGTGAAGTCGGAAGACCACCTAGTTCTAGTGAAGTTCCCCCGGAATCTTCTAATCCTGCAGGGTCGGAAATACCTGTAAGACCCGACCAGGCCCCAGCTCCAACAACGGGTGCAGGTGAAGTGACTCCCCCGGTTCAAACCCAAGCTCCTGACGCACTTAAATCAGCTCATGCTGATTACATCAAAGCTTACAACAAATATATCGGGATAGTTACCAACATTGGCGGGTCGGAAAACCCGGATGAAGAAATGCGCACTAACATGCGAAGAAGTGATACTCAAA
>JACPTH010000218.1:0-4264 GCA_016192885.1 bacterium
CAAGGTTCGCCCCGCCTATCCAGGCGGAAAGCAGACGATTAATTGAGACCGCAAGAAGGGCTGCCTGAACACCATGCCCGCAAACGTCGAAAAGGTAAAAACCGACATGGTCCTTATCGATCTGGAGAATATTTAAGAGATCTCCGCCCACGGTACTGCAGGGTTCAAAATACCATTCCACGGATAGCGAAGGAAACTTCTCCTTCTTTTCCGGTAAGAGACTTCTTTGAATCCTTCCGGCAGCTTCAATGTCTTCCCGGATTTCATTTAAAGCGCTTGACAATTGAAGGTTTTTTTCCATCAATTGGTTTCCTAAAACGGTCAATTCACGCTCTCTTTCTTTCCTTGCATCCATTTCACGTTTAAGGGATAGAGCGGATTTAAGTCTGGTCAAAAGCTGAACTTCGTGAATGGGTTTTGTTACATAATCCATTGCTTCGGCTTCAAAAGCCTGGATCAGATCTTGATCTTCAGATTTTGCCGTAACCATGATAACTGGGATATCCCGAAGCGATTCGATTTTTTTTATCGTTCTTACGGCCTCAATTCCGCTTATTTCGGGCATCATTATGTCCATGAGAATGCAGTCAATTCCACTAGCGGGTTCACCAGGTTCATTGATTTTCAAGTAGCGGTAGGCTTCGGAAGCTGATTTCGCCGAAACATGCGAATATCCGGCCTCTTCAACCAGGGTTTCCAACAAAAGGCGATTATCCGCGGAATCATCAACAATAAGAATCGTCATGGGCATCTTTTTATGGCGTCTTAGAGAGCGGGAAAAGGTTTCCCTCGTCGAATCTTGGCAATTTCAGGCAAAATACCGACCCTTTTACTGCTTCGCTTTCTACTGAAATGGAACAACCTAGAAGATTGGCGTAAGACTTGGCGATGGCTAAACCAAGGCCTGATCCGCCATATTTCTTGGCGGTCGAATTTTCCCTTTGATGAAACGCCTCGAAAATCTCTTCGAATCGTTCCTTAGGAATGCCAATTCCAGTATCGATTACTTCGATAGATATGGGTTGAAGTGATTTTTTGTCGATTTTAAGGCGAACAGTAATCGTCCCTTGCTCGGTAAATTTTATTGCATTCCCGATTAGATTTATTAGGATTTCTTTCATGCAACTGGAATCGGTTAAATTTGGGACGCACGAAGGGGGAAGATCCGTAAGAAGCCGAACATTGCCGCCCTCTACCTGTCCTTGCAACGATTCAACCGTCTCCCGAATGATGGAAATCATCGAATGATTACGGAGTTCGAGTTTTATCTTTCCTGCTTCGACTCTGGAAAGGTCAAGAATGTTATTAATCAGACCAAGAAGATGAATTCCGTTATCGCGAATCCGCTCCAGGAAAGTGATTTCCTTGGGGGAAATGTGGTTACCTTTGTTTCTGAGGAGAATTTTAGAGAAACCAATTACCGAGTTTAGAGGAGTTCTTAATTCATGGCTCATTTTGGCCAGGAATTCACTTTTGGCTTGATTGACCTTTTCGGAAAGGTTTTTGGCATTTTGCAACTCTTGGTAATCGAGTTTTCGTTTTGAAATGTCCCGAAAAATCCCGGAAAAAATTCGGAGGTCACCAAGTTTGTTTTCCGCTACGGAAAGTTCCATGGTGAAAGTTTTTCCGTCTTTTCGCAGGCCGATTACTTCAATAATATTACCTACAAATTCGGTTATGTTTTCTTCAATATATTTCTCGACAAAAACATCGGAATAACTTTGAAAAGATTCGGGCAAAAGCATTTTTACGTTGTTCCCGATGACTTCATTAGGAGAATAACCAAAGTAACGCCCCGCCGATTTGTTGAAACTTATAACGATTCCATGCTGGTCGATCGTTGCAATTCCTTCAACCGCATTTTCAATTATGGCGGAAAGATGGGAGTGGGCAATATTACTTTTCAGCTCAAACTTCCAACCGTTTCTTCGATTTGAGATTGTTTTAGTTCCCATAGACGCTGGGATAAACCAACTTTATAAGTATGCGGATTCGTTAATCGGCGGTGGGATGGATGCAATTTATCCAGTTCAGAAATGGTACGGGCTTGAATTGATTTCAAGGTAGATTCGGGAAAAATTCGGTGCCCGTCTTTAAAAACTTCCACCAAAATCGGTTCCAGTCGATGCGGTGATTCCATGCGAGAGAATTTATGCTCAATTTGGGGATGATGTATTTTAAAGGGGAAACTTGTGGGAAGGGGTTCATCGCCTAGCGTAATGTAATCAGCGATCATAAAATTGTTGGAATCAAAAATCCGAAACACGTTTTTCTCCCCTGGTAAAGTTATTTTTTCAATATTCTGTGAAATTTTCATTTTAGGGTGCATTTTTCCATCGGCCCCTTCGACGGAAACAAGCTTGTAAACCCCCCCAAGGGATGATTCATTCCCTCCGGTAACCAAATTAGTTCCGACTCCCCAAATATCAATTAAAGCTCCCTGGTGCTTTAAGGTTTCAATAATCCATTCGTTGAGGCTGTTGCTAGCCACAATTTTTACGTTGGGAAGCCCTGAGGAATCAAGCATCCGGCGAGCTTCCTGGCTCAAAAACGTCAAATCTCCTGAATCCAAGCGAATTCCCAATAAGGAATTACCTTGCCCAAAAAGTTCCCTACCGACGGTAATTGCATTTTGGAGGCCTTCCTGGAGGGTATCAAATGTATCGACGAGGAGAATGGAATTTCTCGGATAAACCTTTACAAAAGCTCGAAACGCTTCAAGCTCGCTTGGAAATGCCAACACCCAAGAGTGTGACATGGATCCCCACAGCGGAATGTCAAAAATTTTCCCGGCCAGGACGTTTGTGGTCCCTTGACAGCCTCCAATAAAAGATGCCCTGGTTGCGGTTATTGCGCCATTTACGCCCTGCGCCCTGCGTAGGCCAAACTCTACGAGGGTTCCTCGACCGGAAGCTTCCCAAATCCTCGCGGCTTTGGTGGCAATCAAAGTTTGGAAATTGATGGAATTCAGGAAAAAGGTTTCTAAGAATTGTGATTCAAGTAAGGTTCCACTGACACTGATAATTGGCTCATTTGGAAAAACTATACTTCCCTCCTGAACCGCCTTTATTTTCCCCGAGAACTTTAAGCTTGCAATTCGATCGACAAAGTCGGGTTGAAAAAGACCAAGAGAACGAATAAAGTCTAAATCGCCGGAAGAAAAATGGATAGATTCCACAAAGGAAAGAACATCTTCCAATCCCGCGGCAACGCAATAGCCTCCCGAAAATGGATTTGTTCGGAAAAAAAGTTCAAACACCGCTTTTCTTTCTGAAATTCCCTGGGAAAAGTAACCATTCATCATGGTGAGTTGGTACAAGTCGGTTAGAAGGGTGCGGTTAAAATCGTTAACAACCATAGGTTACCTGGAGGGAGTTTTTTCACCTTCAGTGTGTTTGTTATGCACTGAATTAACATGTTTCATAAGGGCGGGAAATTTGTTAAAAAAAGGTAAGCGTTTTATCTCTTCAAAATACTGCCTTGCTTGCATATACTGCCCGGTTCGCCAAGATAGTTCGGCGATTAAGAACCCGGTATAAATTACCGCGCGTTCCGCCAGGATTTCCATTCCTCTTTCGGAACGAAGAATAATCTCTTCCTTTGAAGGAAATTTGTTGTTCATCGCCATGTAGGGACGAAATACGCGAATGAAAAATTCCAGGGCTTTTTTTTGCGCCTCTTTTTCTTGCAAGGGTTGATTAACTTTCCTGCAAAGCCACGAAGATTTTAGGTAGAATTCCCCACATATCTTCAAAGAATTTCGCATTTTCAATTGTGAACAGGCAATAACGGAAAGTTCAAAGCTTCGAACCCCGGGCAATTACTATCTGCTCAAATCTTCCGACGTAATACGCAAAAAGACATTGAGGACAAACCGCTATGGAATACAATTCGGGCTGAACCGCTTCCTGAGAAAGAGGGCAAAAATCGGTATCAGTGTTCATAACGGTGAATTGCTCTAATTTGTACCGAAGCGCTTCAAAAGAAATATCGCAAATTGGACATCGAAGTTGAACTTTTCTAAGGACTGAAGAATCTTCCTCGACCGGGGGGGTTTCGGTTTCGGGGATACTTGGTTGCTGTTCTTGATCTAAAAGTTCCGATTCTTGGTTTAGGAGACTTAACATCTGAACTAATCGCGGGATAACAAGAGGTTTTACGAGCAAACCGGTTGCCTGGTTTTGCAAACAGCTATTCGCCAAATCTCTGGTAAATTGCGAGCTTAGAAAAACTAGCTTCGCCTCCGGTACAAGACTTTTCGCTT
>JACPTH010000218.1:4291-6177 GCA_016192885.1 bacterium
CGATGAACCAATTGTTAAGCAGCGCCAGCCCCGGCAAGGGTTCGACCTGCTTTAAGTTATCGACTTTACAAGGTTTGAAGCCAAACTCAATGAAAGTTAATTCTAACAGAGTTCTGACGTGGGAATCGTGAGTTATAATTAAGCAATTTTTTTCCATTTTTTCCTCTATTAATCTTAAGGAAATTAATTGGGGGTTGGGGGTTTTAAGTTAAAGCCGTTTTCACTTTCAAGGTGCTTTCGAAATGAATAATTAATATGTCTCATAAGGGAAGTAAATTTGGCGAAAAAAGGAAGATGCATTGTTTCATTAAAGTATTTCTTTGCTTGTTCAAATAAACCGAGTCGCCAAGAAAGTTCAGCCGCCAAAAACCCGATGTATACTATCGCACGATCGTTTAACAAATCCATTCCGGTTTCCGATTTGGCAATCAGCGAGCCTTTGGAAGGAAATCTCCCATTTACCAAAAGATATGGTTTGTAGACTCGTCTAAAACATTCAAAAGCCCTTTGTTGCGCTTCTTTTTCAAGATCTTTATCACCTATTCTCCTGCATAACCAAGATGATTTCAAATAGAATTCGCCCGCAAGTTTTAACCCACTCCTAATTTTTAATTGGGTACAACTAATCGCAGCAAGTTCGAAGCTTTTTACTCCGTGAAGAAAAGTTCTCTCTTTACAAAATTCAAAATTCCCGGCCAGTTTTTGGCGCTCCCCTTGGGAAACGGGGTCAGTGAAGTTTCTTCTAAGGACATCAATTACTCGAATTTCTTCAAGCCTTCCAAAGTAATATGAAAATAGGCATTTTGGGCAAACTGCTATTGAATAAAGTTCCGGATGCATTTCCTCCTGAGAAATGGGACAAAAGTCGGTGTCAATGTCCATCGCGGGAAATACCCCGACCTTGTACCTAAAAGTTTCAAAATGATTGCCGCAAATAGGGCAATGTAAGCGAATCGGCTTAAGTAGAGGGTGTTCGCTAGTTTCGGAACCGGTTGGCACAAACTCTTCGGGAATAACCGCTTCTTCCGGAGAATAGTTATGTTCGATTTTCGGGTTTTCTCTTTCAACAAGTTCAAGCTCTTGGTGAAGCAACCCAAATGTTTGGATTAATCTGGGAATAATTAATGGCTTTACGAGAAGAGCCACGGCTAGCTGTTGTATACACCCGTTGGCAAGCTCCATAGTAAATTTTGAGCTTAGAAATACAAGCTTTGCATCAGGAGCATGCAATTTCGCGCGATAGGTGACTTCCTCGACTGAGAGCCTAACTTCGTCCAGATCGATAAACCATGCGGTAGTCGGCAACATCGCCGAAAGATACTCCATTTGTTCAACATTCCTTACAAAGCGAGGTTTAAAACCAAACTTTTTGAAGGTGTATTCTAAAAAAGCTTGGCAATAATAATCATGGGAAAGAATTAAGCAACACTTTTCCATTTAATTCCTATTCTCTTCTCAATAAGGAAAGAAATCGATTTGGATTAGGAAAAAAAAATCCTATTTTTTATTGTTTAATACAACATACCATTAGGAACGGAGAATTTGCACCTGTTTTTTCTGAAGAATTTCCTTTACGCAACCAACAAAGCCTAAATAAATCAATCCGAAAACCACTTGGAAATATGAAGTTAAAACCCGGAAAAGTAAAACCACCAAAACCGCTTTTTTTTCGGGAAGAATTCCTCGAAAAAAAGCTGCCCCGCTTGCCTCTGCCAGACCCGCAGCTCCAGGGGTTGGGGCGACATAAGTAAAACCAACATAAACGGTGGAAACATTTATTGCCTTTGTCAATGAGGTAGACCCAAAAATCTGCGAAAGTGACACTAAAATTCCTATTAAGAAGAAGAAATAGACTAAGTTTGAAGCAAGGATCTCCGCCAAGGAAA
>JACPTH010000219.1:0-6014 GCA_016192885.1 bacterium
TGAGTATCGCAACGACACGTGCGTAATCCATGCGAAGAGGGCCAATTAGGCCGATTCGCCCAAAAGATTGACTGGGGCCCTGATATTTCGCCGTTACCACTGAAAGATCTTTCACCTCTAGGCCTGCTTCAGACCCTATATTCATGACAATGTTATCATCGGTTTTTTCGAGTCGCTTGGCAAGAATATAAAGCAAAGATTCCTTCTTATCAAGCATCTGCATCATTGCCCGCATTTTCTCAGGGTCTTTGAATTCCGCTTGCTCAAAAAAATTAACAAATCCTTCAAAAAAGACTTTATCCGTATCCGGGTCTTCAATGGCGGCACATAACCGCGAAGCAAGAGAGCTCAAAACTTTGTTAAACCTAATTAAAAGGCCATGAGATTTTTTCAAACTTGAAACGTCTATTTCACCGATTCTTTTATTGCAAATCTCTTCATTAAGGCAATTTCCAAGTGCTTCAAGCATTTCAGAGGATGTATCGCTTGGAATATCAGAAATTTGGTCGCTGATTTTTCCGTTTTCTTCAATGAAAACTACCATTACCTTATCTTCCAAAAGTCGAATAAGTTTAACCGAGCGAATGATACTCTGGGGTTTTTGAGGAATTAAAACCACTCCGGGAAGATGAGCCATATCACAGGCTAATCGAACGGCGAGTTTCAAAATCTTGTTTTGCTTTCTTTCTTGTTCCTCAAATTTTTTGGCAAGAATTCCTAAAAGAGTTTCCTCGATTTGGCTCAAACGCTTATATTCAAGCAAGAAACTCACATAAAAATGGTACCCCAATTCAGTCGGAATGCGCCCGGCGGAAGTATGGGGAGACTCCAGAAGCCCCATTTCCTCTAAATCAGCCATTTCATTTCGAATGGTTGCGGGACAGACTGAAATCATTCCAAACTTGGAAATGGTCCGGGAACCCACAGGTTTCCCGGTCAAAATAAAGGCGTCACAAACCCCCTTGAGAACTAATTTCTGTCTCTCATTTAAAGCCGGGAGGGGCCGGAGTCGAGATGAATCCTTGGAATTAGCGATAATCATAAATCACTTGTCGAATAAATTGAGAAAAACCCACCCCCTTGTGATAAAGAGGGTGGGTTGGAGAATCCTCCTTAATAATCCATATCCATCCCTGGATTGGGCATTTGAGGCATCGAATTCCTCTTCTCGGGTTTCTCGGTAATTAGAACTTCTGTGGTAAGTAGAATTGAAGCAATTGAAGCGGCATTTTGAAGGGCGGAGCGTGCAACCTTCGCCGGGTCAATGATTCCGCTCTTGAACATATCGGTATACTCGTTCTTTACAACGTCATAACCGTAGCTGTTGCCTTTGTGGGCCCTAACTTTTTCAATGACAACCGATGGTTCTAACCCTGCATTTTGAAGAATGAATCTCATTGGGAAGTAAAGGGCGCGTCTAATGATGTCAACCCCTACTTTCTCGTCACCTTCGAATTTGATGTTATCGAGAACATGGAGGGCATTAAGATAAGTAACTCCGCCGCCCGCCACAACTCCTTCTTCAACGGCGGCTCGGGTAGCGGAAAGAGCATCTTCAACACGCGTCTTTCTTTCTTTCATTTCGGTTTCCGTGGCTGCCCCGACTTTAATCACTGCCACTCCACCCGCCAATTTGGCAAGGCGCTCTTGGAGTTTTTCTTTATCGTATGAACTGGTGCTTTGATCGATTTCAGCTTTGATCTGAGAAATGCGGGCCTTAATGTCGGCTTGCTTTCCGGCTCCATCGATAATCGTGGTTTTCTCTTTGGTAACCACTACTTTTTTAGCGCGGCCAAGGTCGTCGAGAGTAACTTTTTCAAGTTTCATTCCGGTTTCTTCGGAGACTTTTCTTCCTTTGGTTAGAGCGCCGATATCATCGAGCATAGCTTTCCGGCGATCTCCAAACCCGGGAGCTTTTACCGCGACGCAATTAAAGGTTCCGCGTAGCTTGTTAACAACCAGGGTTGCCAAAGCCTCACCTTCGACATCTTCGGCGATAATCAACAAGGGTTTGGAAACCTGGACGATTTTCTCAAGAATCGGAAGAATGTCTTTGATATTATTGATTTTATTTTCGAAGATTAGAATGTAAGGATCGTCAAGAACGGCTTCCATGCGCTCTTGGTCGGTAATCATGTAAGGGCTGATGTAACCTTTATCAAATTCCATTCCATCAACGAATTCCAAGGTAGTGTCAAAGCTCTTTGCTTCTTCAACGGTAATTACGCCGTCTTTTCCAACTTTATCCATGGCTTCGGCAATCGTTTTTCCGATTTCAGGATCGCGGGCGGAAATCGTGGCGACTTGCGCTACGCTATCTTTATTGTCGTCAACTTTTTTGGACAAATGCTTGATTTCATCGACAATAGCCGTTACGGCTCTGGAAATCCCGTGTTTTACGAATGTCGGGTTTGCGCCCGCGGCAACATTTTTAAAACCGTCGTGAACAATCGCTTGGGCAAGAACGGTGGCGGTGGTGGTCCCGTCGCCGGCAACATCATTGGTTTTGCTCGCGACTTCTTTTACCAATTGGACGCCCATATTTTCAAAATGATCTTCAACTTCAATTTCTTTGGCAATAGTTACGCCATCGTTAGTAATGGTCGGGCTGCCAAATTTCTTATCCAAAACCGCATAACAACCCTTTGGGCCAAGGGTGGCTCTTACCGCGTTAGCAACGATGTCAACGCCTTTTTCTAAAGACCGACGTGCTTCTTCGTAATACCTTAATTGTTTTGCTGCCATATAAATTATTCTCCTTCTTTCAGCTATTCAGCTTAATTTCAAAAAAATTTTGTAATAATTAAATGATTAATTTTCGACGGCAAGGATATCATCCTCGCGCAAAATGAGATAGTTCTCATTATCCACTTTTATTTCAGTTCCGGAATATTTTGAAAAAATAACGGTTTGGTCTTTCTTTACCTCCATCGCTACCCGAGTACCGGTTTCCGTGGTCTTTCCGGGGCCGACGGAAACAACTCTGCCCTCAATGGGCTTTTCTTTACTGGCGGTATCAGGCAAATAAACTCCTCCTTTAGTCTTCTCAAGGGCTTCCTTGGGTTTCACGATCACTCGGTCATTGAGCGGGGTTAGGTTCATATACTCCTCCTAATTTATTTTATTTTTTTCCCTTTTTAAAGGTTTTATCGATAGGTTCAAAAACACAGCCTGAGAGATTACATCATTCCCGGCATCATTCCCGGCATCATTCCCGGCATTCCACCGGGCATTCCGCCTGGCATCCCATGCATTCCGCGCATTCCGGCGCCATGGGGCATAGATGGTTTCCTTTCTTCAGGAACTTCGGTGATTAGAACTTCCGTGGTTAAAAGAATCGACGCGATTGAAGCGGCATTTTGAAGAGCTGAACGGGTGACCTTCGCCGGGTCAATTATCCCGCTTTTGAACATGTCTGAATATTCATTTTTCACGACGTCGAAACCATAAGATTCCTTTTTATGATTGCGAATGTTCTCAATGACAACCGATGGTTCAAGACCCGCATTGGTTAGAATAAAGCGTATGGGAGAAAATAATGCTTCACGGACGATTCGAACTCCGACTTTCTCATCGCCTTCGGCTCTTAGCTCGTCAAGCTTATTCAAGGTATTCAAATATGCCACACCGCCGCCTGCAACGACGCCCTCTTCGATCGCAGCCCGAGTGGCCGATAAGGCATCTTCAACTCTTGTTTTGCGTTCTTTCATCTCGGTTTCCGTGGCGGCTCCAACTTTGATAAGAGCGACTCCTCCCACCAATTTGGCCAACCTTTCTTGAAGTTTTTCCTTGTCATAAGAGCTGGTAGAAAGGTCCATTTCAGCTTTGATTTGAGCGATTCGTTCCTTGACTTTTGCCTGTTTTCCGGCGCCCTCAATAATGGTGGTTTTTTCTTTGGTAACGATTACTTTTTTCGCGCGCCCCAGATCTTCAAGCGTCGCTTTCTCAAGTTTTAGGCCTATTTCCTCCGTGATTCTTTTCGCTCCGGTTAGAATTGCTATATCCTCTAACATAGCTTTTCTTCGATCACCAAAAGCCGGGGCTTTTACCGCCACGCAGTCAAAAGTCCCGCGAAGTTTGTTCACCACAAAGGTGGCTAGAGCTTCACCTTCGACATCTTCCGCAATGATTAAAAGCGGTTTTTTTACCTGGACGATTTTTTCCAGCAAAGGAAGAACGTCTTTAATTGAGGTTAATTTGGAATCCGTAACCAAAACATATGGGTCGGAAAGAACAGCTTCCATTCTTTCATGGTTGGTAACCATATAAGGGCTAACATATCCCTTGTCAAATTCCATTCCATCGACAAAAGAAAGGGTGGTATCAAAACTCTTGGCTTCCTCTACCGTAATAACCCCGTCTTTCCCAACTTTATCCATGGCTTCGGCAATTATCTTTCCAATCTCAGGATCTCGTCCCGAAATCGTTGCGACCTGGGCAATGCTTTCCTTGTTATCATCAACCTTCCGGGAGATATTCGCAATTCCCTTCACGACCTCGGCCACGGCACGCTCAATACCCCGCTTGACGAAGACCGGGTTCGCCCCTGCGATAACGTTTTTAAAGCCTTCATGCATGATGAATTGCGCCAAAACCGTAGCTGTGGTAGTTCCATCGCCTGCAACGCTATTAGTTTTGGTTGCAACTTCTTTTATCAGTTGAACTCCCATATTCTCAAACGGGTCTTCAACGTCAATCTCTTTTGCTATTGTCACACCATCATTAGTAATTGTCGGACTCCCAAATTTTTTCTCAAGAATCGCATAACAACCTTTGGGGCCAAGAGTTGCCCTAACTGCGTTTGCAACGGTGTCGATCCCTCTTTCAAGAGACCGGCGTGCCTCGTTACCGGTTTGAATCTGTTTTACTGCCATATCAATTCAATCTCCTTAAAAAAAATCCCAAAAACTTTTTTGGGGAAGCAATCGTATTCTTATAAAACCGCTAATATATCGTCTTCTTTGACAATAATATGTTTTTTGCCTTCAATCTCGATTTCGGTTCCGGCATACTCCGAGAAAATCACTGAATCGCCTTTTCTAACTTGCATTGGGATAACGTCGCCTTTGGCGTTCCTTCGGCCTGTTCCAATGGCTAGGACCGTCCCTTCATGAGGACGTTCTTTTGAAGCAGTTTCGGGGAGGATAACTCCACCCTTTGATTTTGCTTCGTCTACTTTGGGCTCCAAGATAACTCGATCGCGAAGCGGTGTTAAATTCATAAAACCTCCTTTTCTAATTTGTATTCGATTTCCCCTGTTAGCACTCGACGATTGTGAGTGCTAACAATAAAATACCAAATTGCATCTTCATTTCAAAGGTGGGAAAATAGCCAAAAACGTGAAATTTGGTGGATTTATCCTCGAATTAACTTCTTATTTATTTGATTTCAAAGAAAATCTTCTATTTTCACTCTTTTCCCTAGTTTTTTTGTAATTCCGGAGTAACATGAAATTACATTTAACTTTATGTAAGCCCTCTGATGGCTGACATTTTAACGCATGTGTCGAAAGTAATCTCGCCCAGAAAAAAGGCAATAGGAAAAAGTGAATGTGTGCTTTCCACGAATCAAAAATTTTACGCGAAGCGAACCGCGAAGCGCTCCAACACTAATTCCTAACCACCCTCCAATCATTTTGACTGCTGAATTCTGGTTTCTGAATTCTACCCCTCTGAACTTTACAAAACTTGCACTTTATTGCGTCTTTGGAGGTGTGGTATAATTTTACCTGGAATTTAGAACTTCGTAGGAGAAAACCTGCTTGGCGGATAAAAAAGATTCTTGGTTTGAAGGTATTGATCCTAGCGATATTCGAGTGCTTTTGGTGGGAATCATTTTTTTGTTGGTTCCTGTGAGCTATTTTGTTTATCAAATAAAAAAATCACCCGAGGGAGGCTTTTCCGGGGCTAGTATTCGAGAGAGGCTTAATTCAGGTAGGGGGGGTTTTAGTTTCGTTCAAAACAACAGTTCGAAAAGTTCCGGTTCGGGGGGGGGGAGCCTTTTTGCGCCGCCAA
>JACPTH010000219.1:6109-8886 GCA_016192885.1 bacterium
ATTCGAAACGCAAATATGCTGATTGAGCTTGGCCGCTTTGATGAAGCCAAAGTTCTTCTAAAAAAAATATTGGATAGCGATACCGATAACGTTTTTTTAAAGTGTTTTGCAAGCTCGAATCTTTGCGCCATTTTTGATAAAGAAGGAAAGACAAAAGAGCTCGAGGCGGAATTTAAGCGATACGTTGAACTTATGGCTAAACTCCCCCCTTCCTATGGATTTACCGCTAACATTGAATCGGGGCTAACTAGATTAGCGAACGTTTCTGAAATTCTCGAAAAAATGCGCTCTCATAGCCCGACTCAATCGTTTCTAGCAGAAAAAAAGAGTAAAATGAAACTTCCCTCGAATTTAACAGCGGACAAAATAATAGGTGACACCATTCAAGAAATAAATAACATCCCAGGAATAGGGTCTTTTAAATAGAAAGCAAAAAATGTGGAAAGCTTTAACAAGATTCTTCCTAAGAAAAATTGCATTTGGAGTAAACCGCAATGAGAAATAAAGGAAGTGTGTTCATCATTATTATCGCTATTCTAGCAGTAATTTTTACAATGGCGACGTATTTTATGAGCGGCACGATAGAAGAAAAACACCAAACCGAACGTTCCCAAAGGACCGGCCAAACTCTTTGCCTTGCTGAAGCTGCCTTAGAACGCGCCATGGGAGTTATCGCGAAGGAGTTGAACTCTCCTCAAAGTTGGAAGGACCCATCTTCGTTAGGTCATTTGTTGCGAATTCCCACCAAGCGAACCGGGAAAACCTCGATGGAAGGTTTGGAAAAAAAACTTGGGGCTGATGAGCTTCTTGAGACCGCGGAAAATTTTAAAAAGCCCATCGTTTTAAAAAAAGACAAACTCCAAGGCTCAAATGGAAATGAGCTCGATCAAATTTTCGAATTCATGGTTGGAAAGAATGTTGGAGCATCGTATGAAGTTGAAGTTTCAATTAAACTCGACAAGGGTTTTCGGATCGCCCCAGGCGCCAGTGTCGGAGATACCTACAAGATTCCCGGAGTTGAAATTCCCTGGAATTGCCATTCAGGGGTTAAGGATTTTCTAAATAATAAAGGGTATGCAGCGTTGGTGCTATCTATTCCTGAGGATATTAAATGGCTTTCATTTTATATTCCAATAAAGGTTGCGGGAGTTAAGTTATTTAGCGTGGATCCCATGGCTATGGTTTCGGTCTTATTACCGGCGAGTATCCGAAATACCATAAACGAAATATTGAGCATTGACGCGCTCTTAAAAAGATTTTTCCCCGGCATTTACCCTTACAAAATTTCATTCGCGAAAAATATTTTCCCCGATCTTTCTCAGAAGCTTGGAAGCGTGTCCCTTCCTGGTTTTGATGATCAGTATTTTATCGAAAAATTTGGATATCTTTCAGTAGAATCGAAGGCTTCAATAACCTACCCGGATAAGCGAGTGATTACAAAATACGTTTTAGCTTCAAAAGAATTCAAATGCGCGGATGTCGAACCCGTAGCTCCCCTTTATTCATTTTTTATTTCAAATCTAAATGATAACAGGCTCATTTTTAATAGTATCGGGGGGAATCTTTTCGTAAACAATTTCATGGGCTTATCAAACATAAAAAATGATCCTCCGGCCGGAGCGGAGGAAAAACGCGAATTTCCGGGCCTTGTACGAGTCAATGGAACCAATCCAGCCGAATGCAATGTTTCCTTTATCGGAAACCCTTCGAGCCCCAACCTTGAACCGGGCGATAACATGTTAAAGAAGCTAGGCAGAGGGGTAGAATTCCTTCTTATGATGGATACCGAATCAAAAGGGTCATTGGGGGTTTCCGGAAAGAAAACGGTTCATTATAAAGCTGAGTATGCAAAATATACCACAGGAGATACTGCGGTTCCGAATGGAGCCAAAGCCGGAGGCACTGAAAGCCTCCCAAAGGCGGAATCAAAGTATAAAGGCAATCCTAACGCCGAAAGTGACGGCGCCCTTTCAGAAAAAGAGAAAAAGGACGGCGAGAAGCAGAAAGGTTCTACCTTGGATGGCTTGAGAAGTATGATTCCAATAGTGGAACTGAATATTCTGCCCCCTATGGACTTCGGTGGAAGCGTTTTCAGCATTCCCCTCCATGGCCTTCCATCCCCTATCCCAGGGGTTAACATCACGGATGCATGGTCAAAGTGGGAATGGCCCTTCATGGGCACGGGTTGGTATCAGTTTACCCTTCCCACAACCGGGATCGGTGATAATGTGACGCATTTTTTTGGGTCCGCTTGTCTTTTTCCTACAATGACGAGAGAGGTTGAAGGGTTCGTTTTGAAAAGATATCGGCAATGGAATCTTCTCGTAGTTTCTTGGCCAATGGCCCCTATTCCCCTTGGAAACCAAATTCCGGTTCCTTGGCCACCTTTGCTCATTCTTCCCTTCCCGATCCCGCTTTGGCATACCCACGAAATTACATCCAAATATGACTACAATCTTTGGGTGTTTAAAACCCCCAAGGACGAATCCGGTGTTTCAACCGAAAACGACCTTGAAGTAAAAGTTTACGATCCCGCGATTCAAGAAAATAGTCCTCCAAATCTTTACTCATTAGAGCAATATGCAAAAAAGGCAACTTATTACTATCCAACCTCCGCAGATTTTATTGCAGATATCCCAAACAGGTTAATAACCGAAAACGGAAAAACGTGTTTTAAACTCAACGGAGTCAATTTTATTGCAGATTCGATAACTCTTCCCCCGCCCGGCTCAGACACTTTTTTCATTTCGGGAAAAGGCGCAATTGTTACAGGCGGG
>JACPTH010000219.1:8927-9794 GCA_016192885.1 bacterium
GGCACATTTTGATTAGAGGGAACATTGAAGATGCATTTTCCCCGGATGATGAACGAAAGCCCGAAACCCCAAGAACGGTTTTTAGCTTAGTTTCCAGAAAAGGCGGAATCATTTTTGATTCGACTGCGGGTGGCGTTAATTTAGTTAAGATTGAGGGTTCGGTCTATACCGACAAAGGAATTGCAATTACCGGGGGAAAGAGCATGAACATCGTTGGAAATTGGGTTACCAACGCCTTCAGCAAAGCATTGACCCAGGGAGAAATCGTAATTGATTACACCGCTTATAAAACCCGAAGCTCTCTGAATTCAATTAATCCTGAAAAAGGCAAGTTCGATCCTGAACGGTATCACATTACGCTTGCGCCTGGGTGGGCAAATTGGAGAGTGCAATAAGTTATGTTCCATTACAAAACAAACGGAGTAACTTTGCTTGAGATAATTATTGCCGCCATGATTGTCGCGATTGCCCTAATTCCCGTTCTTTCCTCAATTCAATACGGGAACAAGGCGACCGTAAAGGTGAATAATTATTCCAAAGCCGAACGGCTTGCCCAGGAGTTAATCGAAGAATGCAAGCATATCCCCGTTCGCGTATACTATAAAGATTACAACGCCCTTGTGGCGGATAAATGGGAAGTGGTTAACGAGCAATATTTCCCTAAAACAAAAGAAGTTTTGAACGATTTCGGGAAAACTTTAAAGTCATTCTCATGGAAAGCTGAGCTTAAGGTGGTAAAACCAAGCGAAATAATAAGAGAAATCTGGATCAGGGTTGCCATGGCCTGGAAAGAGGGAGATTCTAACGTTGTTACACGAGAGTTACGTTTGGCCAACGCAATTTATAATCCTGAAGCGGATTGAATCT
>JACPTH010000220.1 GCA_016192885.1 bacterium
ATTGCTCTTCCTTTTGCCCGTCTTTTTACCTTCGGGTGGCAAGGGAGCATTGAAACGAAAGAACGGGTTATTGCCTTCAATCTGGCGCGAGAGAAAATTGAAGAGGTCCGATCATTACCATATGAATTGGTAAAGTCAGATTTCGAGAATTTTAAAGATCTTTACCAGGACAACCCTGATTTAAATGATGCCTTTGGAAACAAGGATGCCTTTGAAAAGGTTTTTTCCGACGTAATTTCCGTTGAAAAATCGAAGGATGAAAAGGAAAAAGAGTACTTCGATAATTTTTTGGAAAACTATAAGAAAGCTTTTTTACGAGATTACGAATGGTACCCCGACGAATTCTCAAATTTTCGCAGGCTTTTAGACGTCGATGACAAATATGACAGATCGGTTCCCGCTCGGTTGAAAAAAGTAGTGGTGAGAGTGTTCGATAAGGATAATCATAAATTGGCCGAAGTTGTGACTTTAGTTGGGTTGCATAAATGATGTTTCATCGAAAGAGTTTTGGGTTTACACTCGTTGAACTTCTGATTGGTATGGCCTTGATGGTCCTTGTTGGGGGGGTTTTGTACCTTTTGCAATCGACAGGTATAAGCACCGTAACGAAGGGAACCACCCGACTTACCCTTCAATCGGAAGTTCGAAGAAAGCTCGAACAGTTGATTAGCGATTTAAGGTGCGCAAAGGAAGTCTTGGAAATAACTCCGGATTCCATTAAGGTCAGCAAATTTAAAGACACCAAGGAAGAAGAAACTTCGGGGGACGAATCATTGGTTACGGTCAAGTACAGCCTTGAGAGAAATGGACCCCGCGCGGTCTTCCTTCGTGAAGAAGGAAAAGAGTCCCCCACCGAGATTTTATCCGTAAGTCATATCGAAGCAGAGATTTTTAGACCGTTTTATGAGCAACCCCCTGCTAATTCCTCCGAGAAATCTTCTTTTTTACCTTTTGACACGAAAACTAACGACTCCGATCAGCGAAAGAGAATAAGCTTTATCATTGTTCGGATGAAACTTCGCCAAAATAAAGAATTTGTCAGCATTTCCACGGCGATAACACTCAGAACCGTCCATAATGGAATGCTTCAACCCCACTGGAATTTTCGCTAATCTCATTCTATGAACTTCCTAACGGTTTTATGCGCAGGTTCCTTAGCGATTCACTTGATTTTAGGAATAATCGTTTTTTTGCGGGCTCCAAAAATGTTGGTGAACCAAATCTTTGGTATCATGTTGTTTCTTTTTTTTACTTGGTCGCTTGCGGAACTTCTGTTGCTGCATTTTGGAATTCAACTGCTTCTACTTAAATTCTTGTTTTCGTCGATCATTCTTCTGCCTTATGTTTTCACATGGTTTATCGCACTTTTTCCTAAAAGAGTTCCATCCGCCCTAATTCTTTTGGGAGGTGCTCGCTCTTTTATGCTCTTTTTACCGGCCTTGGTTTTACTTTTTCTTTTATGGAGCGATCGTTTGATAGAAATGCACGACTCTCTTCCTTTAGGCTTTATGATTTCTTTTGGAAAATTGGAATTGCTTGCAAAAGGAATTATCGTTGGATATCTTTTGTTGTCATTGAAAACGATAACCAGCGCTTGGAAGGGCATTACCTCAGAACTTTCCGAGCAACGATTTCGTTATACGCTAGCAGGGCTAATTCTTCCCGCTGCGGGAGGTTCGCTTTTTATGGCATTGGGGAGGTGGTTTCTAGGTGTTCCGGGAAGAATGGTTTACACCATCGGAGTTTTTCCCACATTGGGAATAATAATGGCATGCTTGATCAGTTATGCCATTTTACGTTTTAAACTCCTTGAAATTGATATTATTCTCTCGGTGGGACTGGTGTATACTTTCCTAACCGTTTTTTTGGCGGGAATGCTCGAACTATTTGAAAATGCTTTGCAGAACTTCCTTAACCTTTCAGGAAACTGGGCTGTGATTTTTTCTACACTGGTTATCGCAAGCGTATTTTCTCCCCTAAAAGATCTAATTGTTCGTTTCGTTGACTACATTTTTGGAAAACGCTCTTTTGATATCGCCTTGGTTATGCGAAACCTTCTTTCAAAAATGCGACAAGGGCAAACTCCGGAACAGGTTTTGCATCAACTCCTTAAGGAATCAAGGGATATTTTAGATTTTTCCACCGCGGCTATCTCCTTGAAAAATGGCGTCTCTATTACCTTTCCCGAACCGCGCCACTCGTGCCCGAAACTTCCCCGCGCTTGGATTCAACTTGACGATTTGGATTCAATTATCGAAGCCGGAAATGAATCCGGTAACTTTGATGTTGAGCTATTTTCATCTTGGCGGGAACAAGGGTTTCGATTTGCCTTTCCGATTTTCCGAGAAAAGGAAGTTGATGGGGCCCTTTTTCTTTCCGCCAAATTTACTAAGCTTCCTTACTCTACTGAAGAAAAGAATCTTGTGACCAGTGTTTGCCAGGAAGTTCCTCCGATTCTTGATAATCTGGCAATGCTTGAAGTTTTGTTTGAGCGCGATAGGAACAAGCAAGAACTCGAATGGACCAGAAAAATGTACAAGAATATCCAGGCTGATACGTCGAAACAAGAATTAATGGGATACCCTATACGGCTTTATTCTTCTCTTTCAAATGCCATTAAGGGCGATCTAATTAATATTGTTGATGATTCTCAATGCGGGTTTTTAGTTGTTTGTGACGCCTTTCAACAGGGAATTCAAGCCGCTCTTACCCTTCATATCGTAAACTCCGCCATTAGGGCCGCAAAAGAGATGCATTATGGGAAAAATGAACCCTTTGACCCCTTTCCTGCGATTCAAAAAACTCTCTCTGAGTTTTCTGACCCCCCTCTTTGTTCAGCCGTAACTTTTTTTGACTTCTCCGGGCCGGAACTGCGAGTTGCAAATGCCGGAAACCCCCCGCCTGTTCTTTTTTCCACTACCGGAACTGGTTCCGGTTTAACCCAGAAAGGTAAACCACTTGGTTTGGAACCCAAATCAGTCCATCCGTTTGCTTCAGTAAGAATTCCCAAAAGTGATTTTATTTTTTGCTCTACAAATGGCTTGATAAAAGCATTTGGAGATGAAGATGGAAAGGGCCTTACAAAGTTCCTCTCAGAAAATTGCAGGGGGGGCATGGAAAAGTGCCACCAGAATATCCAGGAAGCTCTTTTAAAAATTCCAAATCGAAGCGAATTTCAGGACGATATTACCTATGTTCTTATTGAAGGAAGAAGCTAAAGGGAACATTTTATGAATTATCTACGAAGGAAATCCGACCCAATTCGTTTGGGAAAAGTACAAGTGGGAGGCGGCGCTCCAATTTCGGTTCAAACCATGACGAAAACCGATACGAGAGATGTCACCGCTACTAGTAAAGAAATTGAAAGGTTGTCTTTGTCAGGCTGCGATGTAATACGGCTCGCGGTTCCGGACATGGCTGCGGCCGAAGCCCTATCCAAAATTGTCCGAAATTCAATACTTCCGGTCATTGCGGACATCCATTTTGACCATAATTTGGCGTTAAAAGCGCTTGAAAATGGGGTCCATGGGCTTCGAATAAATCCGGGC
>JACPTH010000221.1 GCA_016192885.1 bacterium
CCCGCTCGGGTGGCTTGAGCGATGCCCTACTTTCAAGGAAGAAGTAAGAGATGAAGAAAGCCGAGAGCGCCTTTCTTTGGGGAAACTTCAATACCCTATTCTACAAACCGCCGACGTTGCGGTTTACAAAGCTGAGGTAGTCCCCATCGGTAAAGATCAACTTCCGCATTTAGAAATTGCCCGCGAGATACTTCGTCGTTTTAATGGGCAGTACAAAAATATTTTTCCAGAGCCCCAGGAGTTACTTTCTGAAGTCCCTTGCTTACTCGGAATCGATAATCGAAAAATGAGCAAATCTTATAATAATTCCATCAATTTGCGGGAAACTTCTGAAAGTTTAAAGGAAAAAATCCATGCCATGATTACCGATCCTCAGCGGGTAAGAAGAAATGACCCAGGCGATCCTAGCGTTTGTAACGTTTGTGCCTATCAAAAAATTTACACCAAAGATAAATGGGAAGAATTGGCCGATGGATGCCGAAACGCAACCATTGGATGCCGCGATTGCAAGAACTTTCTTTTCGAAAGCCTTAATATTCTATTGGAGGGTTTCCGGAAAAGACGGAACGATCTTGAATCGCAACCCGGGCTAATTGAAGAAATACTTTCCAAGGGAGAAACCAAAGCCCATCAAGAGGCCGAAAACACCATGGATCAAGTTAGAAGGGCCATGGGCTTTTTTCTTTAAAACCATTTGAAATTCGTTCCCTAATTCCAAAAAGAATTTTTACAATATTTTGTTTTAGGCGGAAAAGTTAATGATTAGTTACCAAGTAAAATTACCCATCTTTGAAGGCCCATTTGACCTTCTTTTTCATTTGATAGAGGAACAAAAAATCGATATTTACGATATCCCAATTGCGCAAATTACCACTCAATATATTGATTACCTTCACATGATGGACATCCTCGACTTGGAGGTAGCCTCCGGGTTTTTGGTAATGGCGGCCACCCTTCTTGAAATAAAATCCAAAATGTTGCTTCCAAAGAACCATCCCTTGACTCAGCCTGATTTCGAAGACGAAGATAATCAGGCATCTCGCGAACCGGACGCCCGCGACGGCTTGGTTGCAAAAATTGTTGAGTATCGCCGTTTTAGGCTTATTGCGCTTGAACTTCGTGAGTTTGAACGGAAATCCTCCAGGTTTTTTTCCCGCAACACGGAATACAGCGGCCGCCCTGAAGAAATCCTTGAAATAAAAATCGATCTTACTGATTTGCTTCATCTGTTTGAGGGAGTTGTAAAAAGACGCTTATTTCCTCCGATGCATAGAATTTTTCTTGACCGCCTTTCATTGGCGGATAGAATCGAGGAAATAAAGCAAATTCTAAACAAGAGTCAAAGGCCGATTAATTTTAATTCAATCATCAAAGATTCTCGTACGCGCTTCGACATAGTGCTTTCATTCCTTGCGATTCTTGAAATGGCCAAATCGGGCCACGTTTATCTCGAACAACAGGCTAATTTCAAACCCATAGAAATAGGTTTTGCAACATCCTCCTTCGAAATTCAGGGCGAGTTTGCGACGGGCTAAAGCAAAAATTTTATGACAACAGAAAATTCTAGTTCGCTTCCCCAATCAATTCATCCGGTTTCCTCGCTTTCAAACCAGGCGGTAAAAGAAACCCAAGGGAAACATGTATCTCTCCAGGCGGAATTGGAGGGAATTCTATTTGTAAACAATCAACCGCTATCGTTTGAACGCCTCTCCGAGCTTCTTTCAATCCCCATACCCGAGGTCGAAAATCTTGCGCGGGAGATGAAAACGTCCTGGGATGAAAACTCCGATAGAGGGATTCAACTCATTTTTAACGAACATGGAGTTCAACTTGCCACTAAGGCATGCGTTTCCCCTATTATTCAACGAATGGATGGGCAAAAACTTGTTAACCTTTCTCTCCCGGCACTTGAAACACTCGCAATTATTGCCTATAAGCAACCGCTCACCCGAACGGAAATCGAGTCGATTCGGGGGGTGAATTCCGATGGGGTAATCGCTACTCTTCTTGAAAAAAAACTGATTTTTGTATCGGGCGAAAAACATGTTGTGGGCCATCCGCGTTTGTACTCGACAACCAAGGATTTTCTTTATTATTTTGGTATGAAAAGTCTGTCCGAACTTCCTGCTCCCGAAATTGAATTCCCTGAAACCTCACAATCAAAACCCGCACCAAATCTTTATAATCCGAACTCGGAAAACAAAAAATTTGATTCTCCGGAAACTCCCCCCAAAAATGAAGGAAACCCATCATGAAAACCCGCCATCCTTATTTCGAAACCCAACTTTCAAACGGGGTTCAGGTTATTGCCGAGCGGTTCGAAAATGTTCAAAGCGCTTCGATCGGCTTTTTTATTAAAAGCGGCGTTTTGTACGAACTCACTCAGCACCTTGGAATATCCCATTTTATCGAGCATATGCTGTTCAAAGGCACAAAAAAACGCTCGGCAAAAGACATTGCACGCCAGTTCGATAGAATGCTTTTACCGCAAAGGATTACACCTGTTTCTACGCAAGGGTAGTTAAAGATAAATTAGGTGTTGCAATTGAAGTCCTTTCTGACATGATAAAAAATTCCCAATTTGATCCCACTGAATTGAACAGAGAACGCGAAGTCATTTTAAAAGAAATTAAAATGTATGAAGATTCTCCCGACGAAACAATTCACGAGTTGATTACTCAAAACCTGTGGAGAACCGCCGCTTTAGGCCGACCGATTCTTGGTTCTACCTCGACGATTCAAGCCATGACCCAAGCTGATTTGATGGATTTGTACCAAACCCAATACGTATCCGGAAATATTTTGGTTTGCCTTGCGGGGAATTTTGATTGGGAAGAAACTCTCAAAAGTTTAAATAAGCATCTTAAAGATCTTCGTGGCGGGGATTTTTCTCACAAAAAAACCAATCCTAAAAACACTTTTGAAACAATCCTTTTCCAAAAAGACATAGAGCAAGTCCATTTAGCTCTAGGAACTCCGGGTATTTCACATAATAACCCGCTTAAACATGCCGTAATTCTGTTAAATGCCGCTTTTGGATCGGGAATGAGCAGCAGGCTTTTTCAAGAGGTTCGTGAAAAACGCGGGTTGGCCTATTCGGTTTTTTCCTATCATTCAGCATTTCGTGATGCGGGGATTTTTACAATCTACGCGGCAACTTCTATCGACCATTTAGCTAAGGTGTTGGATCGAATACATTCTGAAATAATACGGGTTTTCAGAAAGGGATTGACCAAAACCGAACTTGAGGAAACCAAAGAACAGGTAAAGGGAAACCTTCTTATTGC
>JACPTH010000222.1 GCA_016192885.1 bacterium
ACGTAGTTGGTTTCCTTGAGAATTTTCATTTCGATGAATTTGATATTTCGTTTTTAAGTGATTTGAATGGAAATGACGGGAAACCATTGTTTGAAAAAGAGTTCCTTTCAGAACTTAAGAACCTAGAATTTTCCTGCGATGTGGATGCCGTTCCGGAGGGAACGGTGGTCTTTCCGCAAGAGCCATTGCTGAGGGTAAGGGGTCCGATAATTCAATGCCAGCTTCTTGAAACCGCGCTCTTAAACATGATTAATTTTCAAAGTTTGATCGCGACAAAGGCTTCTCGAATTTGCATGGCAACAAAGGGGGAACCGGTCTTAGAATTTGGAATGAGAAGAGCGCAGGGAATTGACGGAGCCCTTTCCGCAAGTCGAGCCGCTTTTATAGGCGGATGTTCGGCTACTTCCAACGTTCTTGCTGGAAAGATTTTTGGAATTCCGGTCCGCGGAACTCATGCCCACAGCTGGGTCATGTCCTTTGACGGAGAATCGGAAGCATTTGACGCATATGCCAAAGCGATGCCAAACAATTGCGTTTTTCTAGTGGATACCTACGATACTCTATTGGGAGTAAAAAATGCCGTAAAAACAGGCTTATGGTTGCGTGAGATGGGGCATGAAATGATCGGAATTCGATTGGATTCAGGGGACTTGGCTTATCTCAGCATTGAAGCCAGGAAGATTTTGGATAGTGCCGGATTTCCTAAAGCGGTAATTGTTGCCAGCAACGATCTTGATGAGAACATCATTCTAAGTCTAAAACAACAGGGCGCTACAATCGCCGTTTGGGGTGTCGGAACCAAGTTAGCGACGGCATACGATCAACCCGCCCTTGGAGGTGTGTACAAGTTAGTTGCGATTCGACATCCGGGAAAGCCTTGGGAGTATAAAGTTAAGTTGTCCGAGCAAGCGATAAAAGTTTCTAATCCCGGAATTCTTCAAATTCGTAGATTTCAATCCGACTCGGAATTCCTTGCCGACATGGTTTATGACGGCGAGCTAGGAGTTAACCGTGAAAATGAAATAATTGACCCTATGGATAGTACAAGAAGAAAAAAAATTCCTATCGCGACAAAATTTTCGGACCTGCTTGAGCCTGTCTTCCGAAAGGGAAAGATTGTAGATAAACTTCCGCCCATTTTCCAAGCACGCGAGAGAGTAAAAGAGCAATTATCCTTTTTCCATGGCGGAATAAAAAGATTCGAAAATCCCCATCAGTACCCGGTTGGTTTGGATATCGGCCTTCAAGATTTGAAAACCAAGCTGATTATGCAAGCAAGGGGAATTAAACCGGAATGACTAGGGACTAGCGGTTAAAACCTAGGGAAATTAGGTTTTGAACCTTCTTTCATTATTTGTTAGTATTAATCGATAAATTGCAGTTTTGAAGTGAAATTATTCTTTGGGGGAAGAAATGTCAAAAATTGCTTTTGAAGGCTCGTGGGTCGCCTTAGTGACTCCATTTATTGACGGAAAGATCGACTGCGACGGGCTTTCCAAACTTTTAGACCTGCATTTAGACTGCGGAACGGATGGCATTGTGGTATGCGGAACCACCGCCGAATCTCCGACTCTTTCAACCGATGAAAAAGAGTTTTTAATGGAGTTTGTTGCCAAACGAGTGAGCGGGCGAATTCCTCTAATGTTTGGAACCGGCGGAAACAACACTTCTTCAGCGGTTTTATTGACGAAACGCGCCAAAGATCTTGGCGCTGATGCGGTATTGGTGGTAACCCCCTATTACAATAAACCAACCCAAGGCGGATTAGTTTCCCACTTTCAATGTATAGCTAAGGCGACGAGCCTCCCGGTCGTTTTATATAACGTTCCAGGAAGAACCGGTGTGAATATGCTTGCAAAAACCACCATCGAGCTTTCAAAAGAAGGAAACATCAAGGCCGTTAAAGAAGCGTCCGGAAATCTCGATCAGATGATGGACATCATTTCCAACGCACCTGCGGGGTTTTCTCTGCTTTCGGGCGACGACGCGATTACCCTTCCGATCATGGCTCTTGGAGGACGTGGAGTTATATCCGTGAGCGGGAATGTCGCCCCGCGAGAGGTAAAAAAGTTGGTTTCCTTGGCACTCGCCGGGAATTGGTCCGGGGCACGCGACCAACATTACAAACTTCTGGAACTTAATCGCGCAATGTTCATTGAGACTAATCCAATTCCCGCAAAGGCTGCTCTTTCGATGTTGGGGTTGATTCGGGATGAATGTCGCCTTCCCCTGGTTCCGGCCCAACCTGGCACCAAAGCTGAGTTAAAGAAAATTTTGGTTCAAATGGGGTTGCTTTCTTAGTGACTTCCCTACTCGTTTCTTTAATCTACAGCATTTCTTTTATGGATGTGTTTGATATTTGTTTGGTTTCATGGGGAATTTACAGAAGTCTCCTGCTGATCGAGGGCACGCGGGCATTTAATCTCCTTAAGGGCCTCGGTATCATTTTGGTTCTCCTTCTTTTCACCAAAGATTTGGACTTGTACACAGTAAATTGGGTTTTAGCTAATACCCTTCCGACCGGCTTTCTTGCCTTGGTCGTAATTTTTCAACCGGAAATGCGGCGAGCCCTTGAAGACATTGGAAAAGGAAGTTTTTTAGGCGATCAGTTTGACCCCGGCGAAAGTATACCCGTTTTAGTTGAAGAAGTTGCTAAAACTTTGGAGAGTTGCGCCAAGAAGAGAATCGGCGCACTAATTGTCATCGAACAAGATATCGGATTGAAAGATTTCATTGATAAAGGAGTTCAGATACATAGCAATATTACTTCAGAATTGCTTAGCACTATTTTCCTGCCTTTTACTCCGCTTCATGACGGTGCGGTTATAATAAAGGGGCGCTCAATTGAGGCTGCGAGCTGTTTTCTTCCAATTTCTCAAAACCCTGATTTGGCGCGCGAGGTTGGAACCCGCCACCGAGCCGCGGTCGGGATTACCGAAATTACGGATGCGATTGCTCTTATTGTTAGCGAGGAAACAGGCGCGGTTTCGTTCGCCAGAAGCGGAAAACTGAATCGTGAGATTTCCTTTGAAAAAATGCGGGAGATGATAAGGAGCACTTTTGAACGAATTGCTAGAAATCGAAAGATATTTTCGCTAAAATGACTTCCCGACTGAATCTTAAAGTAGTTTCATTGATTCTTGGATTAGTCCTATGGGTTTACGTAAACATTGTTATTTCACCGGTTGTTCGCAGAACGGTGGCTTGTACGATCGAATTAAAAAATAAACCCTCTTTAATGAATGTTATTTCCGCAAGAGATACCGCCCAAGTTACTCTCATGGGAACTAGACGTGATTTTATTTTCGCGGAAAAAGATTCGATTAAGGCTGTTGTTGATCTTTACAACCTCCGACCCGTTGCTTCCGTAAGCCTCCCAATTAAAATCATCACGCCT
>JACPTH010000223.1 GCA_016192885.1 bacterium
CTATTTCATCTGGAATCTCTCGTCGGGCCCATGCGGCAAGAACCCCCTTAGAAAACGAACGAAATGAAAGGTCACGAAAAAAGAGGACATCCAATAGGCAGTCAGTCGGCCTGGCATTTGGGGAAAAAAACAGGTCTCCGCCATATCTTCGAACATTTGAAACAATTGCAAATGCCCCCATTACCGGGGCGGCCCCTTCAACCGAAAGTATTATTTTGGGGGGAACGTAAAAAAAATACCTTCGGGCAACTTCAAAATGATAGGAATACTGTCCAAAAAAACGCTTCATTGTGGGGGAAACGGTTGAAGCTACCTGCGCATCGAATCCAAGCCCAGCCATTAACAAAAATTTTCGATTGAAAATTGATCCGATATCGATTTTTCTTACCGTTCCGGTAAGAAGAAGTTTTGCAGCCATGGCGGTTTTCAGAGGGATCCCAAATTCTTTCGCTGCAACGTTGGCCGTCCCATTTGGTAATATCCCAAGAACCCCTCCATTCGGGATTCCATTTACGGCTTCATTGATCGACCCGTCTCCTCCGGAAACAACAACGAGGGTATCAGGATCTCCACCGAATTTCATTGCAAGTTTTTTCGAATCTCCCGGACCCTTTGTCCATAAAAGCCGGGTTTCAAGATACTTTGAAAGAAAGCAAACCGCCTGTAAAACGGAATTCGGGTTGGTTTTCCCCGCCTTTGGATTGGCTATTACAACTGCATTTTTCAAAGGCATGGGTTTGGTATTTTACGGGTTCACTTCAAGTAATTGAGGTTTTTGAATCGAACCAATTACCCGCTTAAAACCCCCTTCAAAATCGTGCTCGAAAACCACCATGTCTTTTGAGGCAAGCAAATGCGCCAAAAGGGATCGTCTTGCCTCAAGCAATTCCACCGGAAAAAGATCGTAAGCCATGTTCCAGGCTAGGGGTAAATGGTTTGAGGTGGGGATCAAATCCCCGAGAAAATGGATAGAAACCTCTCCTTGAATAATGCTTACAATTTGATGATGCTTGGTATGACCTCCGGTAACTTGGGAAAAAATCCCCGGGAGAATTTCAGAATCGCCTGAAAGAAATGAAACTCCCTGGAAGTTTTGGAGCGGCAAGTAGTTTTCGAAAAAATAGGATGATTTGCTTCGCTCAAAAGGAGCGCAAGCCTCCCGCCATTCTCCTATTTGGACGTAAAACTTGGCGTTAGGAAAAGATGAAACGACTTCGGTGCGATCTTCATTAAATCTGGTCGCTCCGCCTGCGTGGTCAAAATGAAGATGAGTAAGAATAACGTGGGAAACATCAGATGGGGAAAGCCCAAACGGCGATAGCCTATCTTCCCAGGACCTTTGAATGTTAACGGAGTAAATTGAAAGGAATTTTTCGTCTCCTTTCGTTCCAATGCCCGTATCAATTATTAAGTTAAAACCTTTTCCTCGTACGAGAAGTTGCCTGAGCCCCAACGTTATACGGTTTTTTTCATCCGGGGGCATCCGCTTTTCCCAGAGGAGGCGGGGAACTACCCCGAACATCGCCCCTCCGTCTAGGCGAAAATTCCCTTCGGTAAGAATGTCAACCTCAAAATTCCCGAATCTCATTTTTCCTCCAAAAACCGCACAAAGTATACCACAATCGAACGTTGGGTCAATCGGAAATTTGTGAACATACGCACCTGGAATTACGGTGGAGCTTATTGTCAATTTGCCCTTTGGAAAAAATTTTGCTATAATTCGTATCTTCTTAATAATATTTCCTTTTGGAGGCCCATATGTCAAAAGAATGTCTAATTTGCAAGCGAAAACCAAGGATGGGTTACCAACTCAGCCATTCGCACCGTAGAACGAAACGTCGTTGGAACCTTAATCTTCAGCGAAAACGCCTGTTAGTCGGAGGAAAACTCACGAAGGGCTATGTCTGCACGCGTTGCATGGGGAGCGAAAAAGTCCTGCACTCAATTTAATTAAACTTTCAGCTACCAGGGAATTTTTTGTATCTTCTCCAAAGACCGGGTGGATACTTCGTGAACCATCGTGAAAAGGTCATCTCGAACGAATGTGAAAGACCTTTCCTTCTACCGGAGCAAGATTTCCGTTGCACGACGCCTCCCTTCAGTCGAAAGGTCCATTCCCCCCGGATTTTTGAGAAGATACGTTTTTTTGAGTATCTGAGAGAGACTTTTGAGTTTTAGGAAAAGGTTTCCCAATGACGGAGAACGAATTAGCCAATTTGCTACAAAGGTACTTGCAAAATTTTTTTCCGAAAACATTCGCGA
>JACPTH010000331.1 GCA_016192885.1 bacterium
ATAACCCGACGGGTACACGAAAAAAACCGTTTCGCCCAAAATCGTACAATGACATTAGAGGGTGTAAAACCGTGGCAGTAACCAAATCCACCACCCCAATTTTTACCTCGCTTAGATTCCCTTGTTGGGAAAAAACCATCGAACCGGAAATACCTAGAAACAAAAATACAGCCTTGAAATATTGAGTTAAAGGCCTTCTTCTAAACATAAATCAGAGAATTCTCCAAATTTAATCCGATTTTTTCGAAAGCGGTTTTCTTTTGTCAAGAATGATAGGAACCCTTACTGAGGGGAAAAAGTTCCCAATCGCATATGAAGAAGCGAGGTATCTTTCCAATTCTTTTGAGTCCCTAAAATTCAAAAACTGAAAATATGGGTTCCCACCGTAAAATTGAATCGGAGGGGAAGAATAATACGGAAGGTGATTTAGAACTAAACCGTTCGAAAAAGATGCAGGCGATAAGACATCGTTAATCATTGTTTTTATCGTAGGCAAAATAGTTAAATCAGGAGTATAGGTTCCCAACATAACTTGCGCCTCCAAATTTATTTTCTCTTCCTCAAGAATTTTTATCAACTTTTTTCTCTCCTGAAGTTTGGCCCAAAAATTTTCCTCAAAGAAGGAAATTTTGTTTTCCCCGAGGGAAGCTAAATTCTTTGCGCTCTGCTCTTGCAGAAGATGGATTTCAATTGAAACCTTAGCAAGCCTTTGGGAAATTGATGCAATATTGCGAAATTCACTTGGGGTTCCGAGAAACCTGTGCGTAACCAGGTCAAAACGTTTGGCGATGCGGTGTTTTTCTATTAAATCCTGGAAATTGATTGAGGAAATCTGTTGAGAAAACGCACCGGCAATCGGCACGAAAATCAAGGTGATGAAAGAAATCAAAAAGCGCATTTTACAGCGCTTGCTGAATTGTTTTGATAGCTTTAAGAAAACTGGATTGGCCCTAGAATCGATCATGGCGAGTTTTCAGGAAAAACAGGGTAACCTTTCGTTTTTGAAATGTTGCCGACGTTTAAACTTGGTAAAAGAATTCCCTGCTGGATAAGGGCTTGTACAATTTCGTTATTTTCTTTAGAATAAATTTGTTTTTCGTCATCAACCATAATTACCAAGGAGAGAATTTTCCCAGGAAAAGGTCGTAAGGAGAGTGTGATATTAATTGTAAGGCTCGAAGTGAATTCGTCCGCCCAGGGAATTCCCCCGCCAAGCGCAACCGCGCGCGACCGACTTTCCTGACGCAAAACAATTTCATGACACAAGTTGTGCGAATTTTCATCTGAAAACCAACCGAAAAGAAAGTTGGTTTTATCGGACCCCAACAACAAGGAACCTTCTTGAACTGCTTTATTAGAGGCTTCCATGAATTGGACAACGCGGCTTGGGTCTATTGGAGACCAAGTTCTATGTTTTACGGCCTCTTTTAGAAAGGAGAAAAATGGAATCGCTGAAACGGGAAAAATCCCCAATTCAGGTTCTCTGAGAACCCAAAAGACTTTACCCACCGAAGAGGCAATGGGGGAATTTTCGAGCCAAAGGTATTCCGATAATGGTAAAACTGGGACGCTCAATGGAATCTTAATTTGGGCTAAAATTCGCCATTTATGTGAGGCAAGAGAGCAAGTTTCGGCGCATAAAGCTATCGAGAGAAAGGAAAAAACAAAAACAATTTGAATGTTGGGATAATGGAAAATTCCCCTACTGGTAGTCACAAAAAGCCCTCGGTAATAGTTTTTCCACCTATGACAGAAGATCCAATTGATAAATATTATATTCCCTCTATTGTGTTTTCTGCAAATTCATGGTTGATCTTTAAACAAATTTAAATTCCAAAATGAACCCCTCTATTCATTTCTCGAAAATTATTTCTCAATGTTTTGGTCGTGCCGATTTAACCTCTAATGAAAAAATGCTAAAATCAATTATCTTATTAACCTTTTTGAAAAGAACCAAATAAACGGGCATGAACGATTTTTCCCGACAGCGGTTGGCTGAAATTATAAAGAGGTTTGGGAAATCAATTTGCGATAATCCCAAGAAATTTAAAGGAATTGTCAAAGATTATTTTCCAGGGGAAAAGCGAGAAGTTTTTATTCTCATTTCTTCTTTAAGGGAAAGAGTGCCGGCTGACCTTCTGGCTCCATCTTCCGGCGTTCCAAAAGATTTGATCTTTTCTCGCCTTGAAAGGCGATTGGTTCAACAATGTGGAATGGCCGAGGATGCCGCAAAATGGGTGGTTGGGAGCTGGGCAACAGCCCTTGAGGTGACTTTGGAAACAGTTGATTCCTTTCAAGATAGAGAAACTCCTAAACCTGTTTCTATCCAGCTCCCAAAGGGTTCCCATGAAGACTGGGAATTCCCCCCCCAAAAAACCGCTTCCCCCTCAAAAGAATGTGTTATCGTTTCTCAAAGCGGCTCCGCTGACTTCCATGGCATTACTGAGGCTATTAAGGCGGTTCAACCTGGAACCAAAATTTTGGTTCGTCCCGGCGTATATTACGAATCTGTTTCGTTAGACAACGTGGATGTTGAAATCATTGGGGATGGCCCTGTTGAAAAAATCCTAATTCAGAGTAGGGGAAGTAGTTGCCTGGTTATGAAAACAACACACGCTTCCGTTCGGGGACTTTCACTTCATTCTCTCCCTGAAAATGAAAAATTGAAGGTTTTTGCCGTTGATGTTTCCCTTGGAACTTTGATTTTAGATAATTGCGATGTTACCTCCGACTCTTCGGCATGTATTTCCATTCATGGAGTTAGGGCTAATCCGATTGTAAAAAATTGCCGAATTCACCATAGCAAAAGCGGATCAGGTGTTTGGGCTTATGAAAATGCCCGTGGGACTTTGGAAAATTGCGACATTTTCGAAAACAAATTTGCGGGAGTTGAAATTAAAGATGGCGCGTCTCTGAATATTCGAAATTGCAAAATTCATAACCAAGGTAGTGCCAATGGGGTTTTGATTTTCAACAATTCTACGGGGGTTATCGAAGAATGTGAAATATTCAAAAATAAATTTGCGGGAATCGAGATAACCGACGGAGGAAACCCATCAATAAAAAAATGCAAAATCCATAATCACGACCACTCAAATGGGATAGCAATCTTTAAAAAAGGCCAAGCAACAGTTGAAGATTGCGAGGTGTTTGAGAATAATGGAGCGGGAATTGAAGCAAAGGAAAGCGGGAGTTTTACCATTCGAAGATGCGTGATTCACCATTGCAAAGGAGCTGGAATTCGGGGTTCTAGCAAAGGAACAATCGAGGGTTGCAAAGAATTCTCCAATGGTAACCAAGCCAATTCCGAGAAGACATCCGGTATTCCTCCGCATCTGCAATCCCGAGAAAAAAAAATAGAAGAAAAAAAAGCCCCCCCTGACGCAGTAACCTTAAGGAAAGATAACCCAAGCTCAATTTCCAGGCCTGATGACACCATTACAACCTCTTCTGCCGTGAAAATTCCTAAAAAAATGAACCCGCCAAAGACTGTTTTTGTCTCCCTTGAAGGAAATGCCCATTTTAATAGTATCAGTCAGGCAATTCAAGAAGTGGAATCTCACACAAGAATCATGGTTCTTGCCGGGGTGTACAAGGAAAGCATTACACTAGATAAAGAAGTTGAAATTATCGGAAGTTCCCCGGAGAACGTTTGCGTTGAAGCAAAGGGGAAGCCCTGTCTACTGATGAATGCTAAAAAGGCGGAGGTCCGTGGAATTTCTTTTCACACTTTCCCAAGCTTTTTTCATGATTCTTGTACAATCGCAATTTCCTGCGGAAACCTTCTTCTTGACAAATGCGTAATTTTGTCCGATTCCCTAGCTTGCATTTCCATTTTTGGTCTAGAAACCAACCCAATTGTTCGTAATTGTTTAATCCGAGGTAGCAAAAAAGGGGCTGGAGTTTTATTCTCCCAAAGTTCTGCCGGAGTTATTGAGGATTGCGAAATCTGTGAAAACAAATTCTCAGGTATTTCTGTAAGCAAAATGGCAAAACCGACAATTCTCCGCTGTAAAATCCATCACTGCAAGGGTTATGGAATAAGTAATTTTTCGAAAGATACAGCGATTGAAAAATGCTCTTTTTTAAAAAATGAACCTGGTGACATTTATGATGCGGGTTTTTTCGGAAGGTTATTTTTTGGTTAAGGATAAGGTTCAAAAAATAATCTCGATGCCCTAAAACGAAAAAAAGAGGCAAATTCTGCCTCTTTTTTTTAAAAATTTCCGTTCATGGTGCCTGAACAGGCCCATGGACTGCGCAGGAAATATAACCGGAAGTCGTTAAGTCATTAGTATTAGTATAAACGCACCCGACTTCAGGTTTGGAAACCGCATTCTTTAAATACCCGCCTGAGGTCAATACACCACTTTGCGTGTCAGCATCAGCAAGAGCGGTCTTCATTGCGCTGTTATCCATGTTGTACATTTCAATTGCGCCAAGGACAACCCGCATGTTGGCATAACAAGCCTTCTCACGAGCTTGCTCACGAGCCTTCTTGAAGTTAGGAATGGCGATGGCAGCCAAAATACCAATAATAGCAATAACAATCATAAGTTCAATCAGGGTAAACCCACGTCGCTTCATCATTTCATTTTCACCTCCTTTCCTTTCAGCTCATTTTCAGGATAACCAAAAAATTCAACCATGTCAAGGACCCGTACAAACCTAAAACTTAATCACCCATGTTTACAAGTTTCAACATCGGCATGAATACCGCTAAAACTATCCCGCCTATTACGATACCCATAAATACAATGACGATCGGCTCAATAATGGAAGTAATCCCTTTTACCGCGGTATCAACTTCAGTATCGTAGAAATCGGCAATTTTTGAAAGCATCTTGTCTAGCTCTCCCGTTTCTTCCCCGACCGCAATCATTTGAACGACCATGGGAGGAAATACGTTTGAATTCTTAAGGGGTTCCGCAATGGATTCGCCCTCGCGAATGGAAACTCTAGTCTTATCTACCGCTTCGGCGATAACTACATTCCCGGCGGTCTGGCCGGTGACTTCAAGGGCCTGCAAGATAGGAACACCCGATGAAATAAGAGTTCCAAGCGTTCGAGTAAATTTCGCAACCGCAACCTTTCGCATCATCATTCCAATGGCGGGCATTTTCAAAATGTTTGTGTCAAAAATCCTTCCGCCGGCCTTGGTTTGGAAAAAATTCATTATTAAAAAAGGGATTCCCAAAATTAGAGGTACAACGATAAACCACCAGTTTACCATGAAATCCGACAACCCTAAAAGCGCCTGTGTTGCCATAGGGAGCTCGATTTTCATCCCTGAAAAAATTTCTTTGAACTGAGGTAGGACAAATAAAATCAAAGCCAAAACAACGAGCCCAGCAATTGCAAAAACTACAATCGGGTAGGTAAGCGCTCCTTTTACTTTTGACTTAAGCGCCTCCGAACCTTCAAGATAATCCGCCAGTCTATTTAAGATTTGGTCAAGGATACCGCCCACTTCGCCGGCTTTTACCAGGTTTACAAACAAATCCGAAAAAATCTTAGGGTGCTTTTCAAGAGATTTGGAGAAGGTTTGTCCGCCCTCAACATCGGTACGGATCTGGGTTATTATTCGCTTGAAAGTTGGATTTTCACTTTGTTGCTGAAGTATGGTGAGACAACGAACAAGCGGAACACCCGAACCAATCATTGTTGCGAATTGTCTTGCAAAAATGCAAACCTCCTGTGAACTTACTCCCCGCTCGAGAAAACTAAAATTAAACCCGCCATCAGATTTTTTCTCCGCAATGCTGGTAACAAAATAGCCTTTCTCGCGCAACTTCGAAATGCAAGCCTCTTTGCTTTCTCCATCCATTTCCTGGGTAATGATCTTCCCATCCCAGTTTCGCGCTTTATATTTGAATGTCGGCATAGGCAACCCCCGCCCCCTAAAAAAATTTGTCAACCTTTACAATCATTATAATGAAAAAAAACAGTATAAGGGAATGAAATCGATCATTTCTAATTTCCCTTTAACATCCTTTCAAGCTCCTTTGGGTGCATTGTGTGTCCCATGGCTTCCTCTAGGGTGATATCCCCTCGCATATACAAATCACGTAGGGACTGCTCAAAAGTCAACATTCCCTCGCCCTGACTTGTTTGCATTACGGTGTAAAGCCCGGAAATTTTCTGTTCCCGAATGCAGTTTGCCACAGCAGGGTTTGCAATGAGAATTTCACAACAAACAACCCGTCCTTTCCCGCTGGCCAAAGGAAGAAGTTGTTGCGCTACAACTGCGCGAAGAACGAATGAAAGTTGCGATCTGATCTGAGATTGCTGGTGAGGCGGATAAATATCGATGATTCTATTGATTGTTTGTGCTGCATCGGTTGTATGCAGGGTTCCGAAGACCAGATGGCCTGTTTCAGCCATGGTAAGAGCGGAACTCACAGTCTCTAGATCGCGCATTTCGCCGACCAGAATTACGTCAGGGTCTTCTCTAAGCATGTGTTTCAACGCCTCAGAAAAGGAATGCGTGTCGATGTGCAGTTCGCGTTGATTTACTACCGACCGCTTGTGATAATGAAGATATTCGATCGGGTCTTCAACAGTAATAATGTGGCACCGTTGCTCTTCGTTGATAATGTTGATAATTGAAGCTAGAGTTGTAGATTTTCCAGACCCGGTAGGCCCCGTAACCAATACAAGACCTTTATTCCACTTTGTGAATTCTCGCATTTTTGAGGGAACCTTTAGGTCATCCAAGTTGGGAATTTTCGTGGGAATTACTCTAAATGCAGCTCCAATGCAACCCCTTTGCTTGTATACATTTACCCGAAAGCGGCCAAAACCATGGACGGAATATGATATATCAAGCTCAAGCTTTTCCTCAAACTCCTTTTGCTGCTCCGCGGTGAGCATGTTGTAAATAAGCGATCTTGTGTCCATCGGAGTCAAAACGTCTAGGTCGGTCGGAATTAACTCTCCATCAACTCTTATTACTGGGGGAGACCCAACCGTAATGTGCAGGTCGGATGCCTCATTTTCAACGACAAGGTTAAGTAGATCGTTTAAGACAAACATGCCCCGCACTCCTTAAAATAGAAAAGGATCATAAAAATTTAAAACAAATTCCTTCTAAAAAAAACCGTAATTTAATTCCTTAGAGCGGTGGAAAAACCGATCTCGAATTAATGTTCACCCATAGTGACACGAAGAACTTCTTCAATTGACGTCATGCCTATAAGAGCCTTTCTAAGGGCTGATTCCCGAAGGCTCAGCATCCCATCATCCATTGCTTGTTTTCTGATATCGTCAGTGGACCCGCCATTCAAAATAATCTCTCGGAGCCTTTCGGTCATGATCATAACTTCATAAACCCCTACCCGCCCTTTGTTCCCGGCATTTCCACATGTTTCGCAACCTTTCCCTTTGTAAAAAAACATATTTTTTTCATTAATGTGAGGAAGTTCAAGACGGCGCAAAAGTTCGGGTGTAATCCCAAATTGAGCGATCTGCTCAACCCGCGGTTTTATCTCAAATTTACAATCTTTACAGACTTTTCGTACCAAGCGTTGAGCTTGAATAACCAAAACCGAAGTCGTTACCATGAACGGTTCGATTCCCATGTTAATGATGCGGCCTATGGTACCGGGCGCATCATTTGTGTGAAGCGTAGAAAGTACAAGATGTCCTGTCATGGATGCTTTGATGGCAATTTCCGCGGTTTCAAAGTCTCGAATTTCACCCACCATGATGATATTAGGATCTTGCCGTAAAAAGGAACGCAAGGCCGCGGCAAACGTAAGTCCGATTTCAGGTTTGCATTGAACTTGATTTATCCCGTGAAGCATGTATTCGACCGGGTCTTCGGCAGTCATGCAGTTTCGCTCAATAGTATTAAGCGATGTAAGAGCAGAGTAAAGGGTGGTTGTTTTGCCTGACCCGGTAGGCCCCGTGACGAGGAGAATTCCATATGGGGAAGCAATACCTCCCTTAAATCTCTTTAATGTCTCGGGCTCAAAACCAAGATCTTCGAGGTTTACCCGCAGGGAGGTTTGATCGAGAATTCTCATAACGATCTTTTCCCCCCAAATAACCGGAAGAATGGAAACCCGAAGATCAATGTTTCGATTTTGCACCTTTATTTTGATTCTACCATCTTGAGGAAGGCGCTTCTCGGCAATGTTTAGAGAGGACATTATCTTAATGCGCGAAGTAATTGCGGCGGTGGCCTTTTTCGGAGGAGACATTGCCGTATGCAGAACTCCGTCTTGTCTATAACGAATTCGGATTTCCTTTTCGAAAGGCTCAATATGAATATCCGAAACCCCATTTTGAACGGCTTGCGATATGACCAGATTGCAAAGGCGAATAATCGGAGCATCATTCTCCCCCAACTCTCCCAGCTGGTCTAGGTCGTCGCCGCCCTCCATTCCTTCTTTGCCTATTTCGCCAAGTTCATCCATCAAGGTTTCCTGTTGGGCAACCGCTCCGTATGCGTCTTGAAGCGCCTTATTTATATCTGTAAACGTAGCGACTACGGGTTTCACCATTAAACCTGTCATAAGTTGGATATCATCGATGGCGATAATGTTTAGAGGGTCAACCATCGCCACAGTCAATTTATTTCCAACCTTATTAATAGGGATCAACATATGCCTTTTCGCAATATGCTCAGGAATCAATTTTGCGATAACCGGGTCAATCAAATAATTTGATAAATCAATAACGGGGATTTTAAGTTGCTTCGATAAAATTTGAACAATGTCATTTTCGGTTACCAAATGCATCTCTACCAGAATTGTTCCCAGCCGTTTTCCGCTCTTTTTTTGAAGGGAAAGAGCTTGTTGCAACTGTTCTTCGTTGATTAGCCCCTCTTGAATAAGAGCATCACCTAACCGTAATTTTTTCGCGACGTGCTGAATATCTGTCATTGCGCTTCCTTTGCCAAACACGCTAAAACGCTTGACCGAATTATTTCTTGGGGCGCGGAATTGCCGGTTAAAAACTCGAAAGATTCAATGCCTTGATTTACAAGCATTTCACTACCGTCAATCACCCGGGCCCCGCACTTTTTTGCCTCAATTAGCAAGTTAGATTTGGAACAATAATTCAAGTCAATGTACAACTTTCGGAAGTTCAAACTCTTTTGTAACGCGGAAAGACTATCTGTTTTATTCCAACCAAGCGAAGTGGCATTTACCACTAACTCGGACTTCGAAATTGCCTTGATTAAATCTATTTCATTCCAGGGAACCGGAACCACCCGCGTTTTATATTTGCTATCCGGTTCTAATTGTTTGCCTGGAGTTCTGTTGGCCCAGAAAACGGTTTCAACCCCGCTTTCGCAAAGCCCGAGGAAAACCGCCTTCGCGGCGCCACCGGCACCTAATAGGAGCGCTTTTTTGGGAACACCCTCTTTCTTGAGAATGGATAAAAAACCTCCAATGTCGGTGTTTGAGCCTTCCATTTCACCGTTCGAGAAGATCTTTACTGAATTTACAGCCCGGAGGCTATTTGCCGGAGGTTGTAAGCGTGAAAGAAACTTTACGATACTTTCTTTGTGAGGGCTGGTGACATTAAAACCTTTTACGGACAAGCAGGCTAACCCGCGAACCGCGTCGCCAAGCTTTTGAGAATCTACATGAAACGGAACATACACCGAATCTTCCCCCAAAGCTGAGAAAGCCGCATTCCAAAACACAGGGCTCAAACTATGCGAAATAGGATCTCCAATAATCCCGTATACTCTAGTTCTTCCAGAAAAAGCCTTCATTTTAGAAAACAAACCACTTCATTTTCCTTTAATCACTTAAGAGCCGGATTCTCAGAAATTGGTTGAGAAAAAAATTACTGGGAAAAACTTTTTACGGCATCATCTTCCGAATCAAAAATTTCAAAAACCTTGGTG
>JACPTH010000332.1 GCA_016192885.1 bacterium
GAGGGGGTTGACTGGGCGTGCATTTCCGACACCATCGGTATTATTCGTGGATGTGCCGACAGATTCCATCACATGAAAGAAGAAGATATTTTATTCGATTTTACCGACCGGGAAGCCGAAGTTATTAAAGTTTTTCTCCAGGACCATGAAAAAGGGAGAGGATTTGTAAGGGAGATTTCGCGGGGGCTAAAGGAAAGGAAAAAAGAAGTGGTATGCCTTAATCTCGAAAACTATCGAACTCTTCTAATTGAGCATATCAAAAAAGAGGATGAAATCTTGTTTCCCTTCATAGATCGGGAATTAAGCACAAAACAAGTGGGGGAAATATTTTCCCGTTTTGAGGAAGTCGAAAAAAACAAGAAAGATACGGAACCACAAAAATATTACGATTTTATTCACGCTCTAGAGCATAGATTTAAGTCATCAATTCCGGGAGTTTTCTAACCGCGATGAATTAAGTTGGCTTTCCGCTCCGCAAGCGAGATTGAAGCGGTGGTTCCGGAGTTGAAATTTAGGTAATCCGACTCGATCCCATCGCTAAAAATTACCCCATTTTCTGGCATGAAAGAAGTAAGCGTGAGAGCTTCAGGCGGACCAAACTCCCCAAAAACAACGTTTGCTTTTGAAGTTACGCTAATGAATGGTTCTCTTACCGCGAAAAATAGTTGCTCGGAAGACCAATCCAGGCAATAAGCCCCTTCAGGCGGTTTTGTTTTCTTGCTTGAGTTTTGTACAATTCGATAAGCCCCGGTGATTACGGATCTTAACCAACCCGTTGAACCCGCTCCGGTTGAGACGATAACTCCGCTGGATATGTGATCCTCAGTTTTAGACCCAAATTGGATCTTGTATTTGGCGGAAACATGGGTGCGCGCGCCTATGAAAAAGTCATTGACCGCAAAAAGCGTTTGGCCGTCATTCAATTGAACCTTTGCCATTGACACCGGTTTGATCGAAGTCGCTCCGTTCAACGCCAGGTCGATCAACGCGCGAGCTTCATGCATTTGAAATTGAATCAAAAAATAGGTTGTACGGATAAATATTTTGCGGTATTGATAACCAACCCATCTGGGCCAATCGTAACAACCAGCTCTCTTCCGGAAAATTTAAACATCGGCAAAAGAGATCTTTCGATTACCTGAAATTTCATGTTTTTTGGAATTGCTTGCTTTAATTGTTGAAGAGAGTTCTGATACGCATCATGCGACTTTTGATATTCGTCAAACGAGCCGCCACGATACTTTGGGTTGAGTTGCGCCTGTTGCTCTATATAAAAATTGGCCTGTAACCTGGTATTAAACTTGGTAATTAATTCTTCAAGCTGGGTTTTCCTGGAAACAATCAGAATTGAATCAAACTCAAATTGGCTGGTCATTTAAAAAAAATGCGATTTTATTTTCCGTTGAGAATTGAGGCTAGGATTTCAGGCGTAAAGGTAAGGTTCCCAATTTTTTCAGCATTTTGAGCCAATTCCTTTAAAGAAAGGGCAAGCAAAGATTGGTGCGGAAACTCCTTATAGGGGCCTAACTTGGCCGTAAGAGCCTTTGCTTCAAATTCAGCCTTCTTAAGGTTGTTAAAACCCTCAAGATCGACAAGTTCCTTGCGACCTTGTTCGAGGGCGATCGAGGTGCCAAGTTCATTTTCCT
>JACPTH010000176.1:0-3788 GCA_016192885.1 bacterium
ATTGTTCTTGTCATTCCTCATGAAAGCATACCTACCAGAAAAGTACAATCCATAAATGAAAAAGAATTGCACGAAATACTACGTAAATAAAACGAAATACTTTCAAACTCAGGATCCCTACTCAAATGGATAATTACTGGTTAATGCAAGTGGATGAAACCTTAACCGGCTTGCGAATCGGTAATGCTCAAAATGAAGCACTATTTAGTTGGGCTCAGGAATTTGAAGACTTTTTGTCGGATGCCAACGCAGAGATTAGCAAAATATGCCAAAATCCCGGGTCCGGACTGGATAAAAAAATGAATTACCAAATTCTTCGCAATCTTCAACAAAAGGGCTTCCTATGCAGATTGTCTTTCCGCGATTCAGCCGGAAATCTATTGTTCTCCAATTCTCCCGAAACTTCCCCGGACCGAGAGGCATTTAAGCGAAGCATAGCTAGAACCGCAGTCGAAAGATATGCACCAGAGCGAAAATCTGAGTTGCCTTACAAAGGCAACGCAATACTGGATAGACTTGTAAAAATGGATAATTTTTTGGACATGCTTACAAAACCCAACCTTCTTCAAATTGTACAAATTGGGGAAAAGCCAATTGTCTTTTACTTTAAAGTCTATCCGGATAATAAAAAATTGGGTGAAGTTGCTTCAGCCCCTTCGGGTGCCAGCATAAAAGGCGGACAAGTAGCATATATGGAATTACAGCTTCCATTAAAAAGGGCGGTTGTGAATTACTTTCGAAAGAAGATTGCCCAAAGAAAAACATGCGAAAATCTTGGACTGCGCTTTTTCGCATTTGATATACATTCCTTTTCCTGGACGTTTTCGCCTCCAAAATATTTACAAAAAGAGCTTACTCAACTTGCACTAAGAAGCTGGATTACCGGCCAATCCCAAATTTTGCATTTTATGGAAAAAAGAGCAAGCGGATTCTGGATTAGTTTGTATTCACCGCAATTGGCGGATTACTGCCTTGTCGCATATTGTTCAGATTTCCCGTTGACCGAACAAACGGAAAAAAGCTGGAAAACTATCATTATTGGGGGATTAGCCACTTTGACGCTATTGTTCCTTTTAGGCAGAGCAATCTCTGAAAACTTGCTTGCCCCGTTAAATCATCTCGAATCAGGAGCTCAAGCCTTAATTGGACAAAATTTTAATTTTCGCCTCCCTGATTCAGGCCACAACGAAATTGGGATGCTATTTCACGCATTTAATGACATGATGAATGATACCTACGATTTGGAGCTTGCCAGGCAAGTCCAGGAGGGGTTGATTCCAACTGAATTTCCTAAAGATGATCGCTATTTTATCGACGGAAAAATACTTATGGCTTCAGATTTGGGCGGCGATTGTTTGGATTGTTTTCGCCTTAGCGACGGTCGCATCTTTTTCTTGGTGGGTGATGTCTCCGGTCACGGTGCTGCTTCCGCGCTTATCATGGCTTTTGCAAGAGCAATCACTTTTCACTGGAGCAACCGCCAACAGCTTTCTCCGGCTGCTTTGGCTTCCGAACTTGACCAGTCTTTACGTCAACGAGATTCAACAACTTTTTTAGGACTTGTGTCCGCAATTCTAGATCCTGTTCACCATTTTGTTGATATTACCGTTCATGGACAAATTTATCCCTTGCATCTTCGAAAAAATGGAGCATTCAACTGGATAGGCGGGCTGGAAAATCCTCCGGGCGTCGGGAGAAGGGATAAGAATTTTTCGGTAAAAAGAGTTTTTCTTGCTCCCGGAGATGCTTTAATTTGTATGACTGACGGTTTTGTGGAAGCTCGAAACAGCCAACAAGAGCAAATCGGGCATGATAGATTCATTCAATGGGCTAAAAATTCTCGCTGCGAAAATGCTTCAACTTGGTTGCAGGCACTGCTTAAGTCACATGCGCAATGGGCCGACTGCCATCGTGAAGACGATCTTACTCTGTTGATAATTACCAGGAAGGAAGCGGCGGGGGCATGAGTCAGCAACGTAAAATTAGCGGATTCGGCCGGATAGCTCTTCTTTTTTCTTGTTTGCCTATTTTTGTTCTGTCCCTTGTTGGAAACTATTCTTTATCGAGATTCAATGCATATTTTGAGAAAACAAAAACTGATTTAATGGAGAAAAAACTTGATGCCGGTGTCGCGGCATGTAACAGAGATTATTTCCTTTACAGTCGTATTGAACCTTTGATCCAAATTCTTCGGGCTTATGGACCCGAATGTGAAGAACTGAATAAAATTTATAATGAATTATTGGCCAAATGGGGCATTACTCTCAAAGTGTATTTTTACAAAAATTTCTCTTTTGCACGTTCGTTGCCTTCAAATGCTCCATTTTCTGAAAGTTATGGAAAAATTTTGCAAGCAATAACTTTCTCCGGACCTAAATTTTATCAGGCACGAAGAGATTTAAAGCCGGACATTGATAAAACATTAGATACTAGATTCCTTCTTAACGATATAAAAAGGTGGGAAGGAAGCTTTACCTACATTTCTGGTACCAAGGGAACTTTCTTCCTGCAGAATTTTCCTGACGGGTATGGAATTTTTGTTAGCCTTTTGAGTTACCCTCAAGGAAGAGAAATGTTCAAAATGATCCCTGAAGCAGCCCGGAAGAATCTAGGTATCGGTTTTCTCAAGGAAGATGTTTGGATAACGCCGAAAACTTGTACTCAATCTCAAATGCGCCTGGCATGGGAACATTGGAAAAGCCAAAAAGGACAAATCGTTCGATTGTTTGGTTACAACTGGGCATTTTGCCAGGCCAGGTCCGCGATTGTGTGGTGCTACGCGCAAAAGGACGAAGCCAATTTTCAACAAATTTGGGTTGCTTCACTCATTTGGGGAGGATACATTTTTTCGGCCGTTCTTTTTATTGGCTTTCTACTCGCCTTTTTTGAAACTTCCATATGTAATTTCCTGGTTAAACCCATAAATTCTCTTTCAATCAGAATTCAGTTGATAGCTCTCTTTCTTATGGCTTCTATATTGCCTTTGGGTATGGGCGTAATCTTGAGTTCAATCGCAATTCTGGATCGTCAGGAAATACTTTTCATGAAAGCCAATCAGGAAAGCAACAAAATTATTCTAAAATTTGAACGTTCTTACCATGCTCTTCTTGAAAAATTCAAGCAGTTTTGCATTCACTTGCGTGATTCATCATTGGTAAAAGAAGCTCGGACCAATGCTCTAGCCAGTGCTGCTTACGAATTTTTATCCAGGGACGAAGTTCAACAACTTGAAATTCGCGATGGAGCTGGTAAAACCATTTATTCTACATGGGACCCCGTAGTGGACGGGACTTCATGGATAACCGAACAATTCAGCAAAATGGCCATTAAACGTCACGCCCCCAACCGTCTAACCAGTTCTCTGAAAAAGGTGTCCGTCGAAGATGTTGTCACTGATTCATTGATGGCAAGCGTCGATTCAGGAATGACAGTTCCTATGAAATACCCCGGAAAAGTGTGGCTTATAAAAATGGGAGGCGGAAGTGCGGGTATTTGGTTTTGGGATGTATATACTCAATTATCTTCCGGGCCGGCATTTATTTTTGTCGTAAGCCAAATTGGCTGGATGTATCGCGATTATATCCTCAAAACATTTGATCAGTTCAAGGAAGGCGATTATCCCCTTATCGGAGCCATTGAAACAAAGTGGAGAAAGCGTTTCATAACTACTTTCCCTTTCCTTGAAGGACCTGAACTTGAAACGCTGATTCAAGTGGGTATTCGAAGCAATATGATCAACCGAACCATGTATCGAGAAATTGAATTAAAACAAGGCCGATTCTTATTAA
>JACPTH010000176.1:3806-14134 GCA_016192885.1 bacterium
ACAGCTCGAAACGTTGCAACCTATTAAATGGCGGTTGGCAATTACAGCTTTTATTGCCTTGCTGGTGGCTCTGCTGGCATCAAGAATGTTGACGCGTCTTTTTCTTTCTCCGATTGGTGATTTGACATCAGGCATTTCCGCTATTCAAAACCGGGATTATGCTTATCGCATACCTGTTCGTCGCACGGATGAATTCGGAATTGTTGTGGTCGCTTTCAACAAGTTTTTGGGCGATCTGAAGGAAATGCAATACGGAAGAATCGTCCAAGAAAGCCTTCTTCCCTCTGGTTTTGGGGCTCCGCCTGGATATGAAATAGAATGTGTAAGGTTTCCTGCCACGGATTTGGCTGGAGACTATCATGACATCTTTTCTTTTCCTGATGGACGATGGATGTTTATCCTTGGCGACGTAACCGGTCATGGCATTTCGGCGGCATTGGCGATGGCTATGGCAAAAGCAACGATTGAATATCAGCGGGTAAGCCAATGGACTTACCCCTCACAGGTGATAGAAAATTTAAATTTGCTGTTTTTCAAGGAATTGAAACCTCGCAATAAATATATGACATTCCAATGTCTTGTACTAGATACAAAAAGCCATCAACTAACTTATGATAATGCCGGACACGGCTTTCCGCTGTATTATCAAAAAGATAAAAAGACGGTCACGGAAATAGAGATGCCCTCATTTCCCTTAGGGATGAGGAAAAAGCGAAATCCTTCCACAATAACGGTAACAATGAATCCCGGAGATGCGGTTCTTCTTTTTACCGACGGTTACACGGAGTGCGCCGATGTCAATAATGAACCATTCGGCTTGGAAAAACTAATCGAACTTTTCCAGCAATTTATGCGCCAGGGGTTGTCGATACGTGAAACCGCCAAGGAACTAATGCGATTGTTGGACGAGTTTCGCACCCCGGGCGCATACCCTGATGATGTCACCTTGGTTTTCCTTCAAAGAAAGAACTAAAGGAACTTTATGTCGTTTTCAGTCTCCCCAAGATTCGTAATTCATTTCCCCTACTAGAAGCCGGTGAACAGGAAATCAAGTGCTGAAATAATGCTCTGACGCTGATTTTTCAGGGAAGTGACCAGTTTGCCCAAATCGCGAACAGGAATACCTGCCAACTCCGATGTTGACAGGTAAACCATTTTTTTTTTGACACGAAATCTAGGATGGAGATGATCGATGGTCCTGCCTTTCGGGGAAACGTAGGCGAGTGGCGCTACCACCCGAGTCGCAAGACCATCGAGGAGGTCGGACTGAAGATCGAGAAGGTAGGGAAAATTCTTCTTCGATTGCTCATTCGGATTCTCATAGACGTCGAACTGTGGCATTAAAAATTTCTCAAGCCGTCGCTGAATACGCCATTCGCGACATGGTTATTATATTGCTCGATGGCTTCTTTGTTATCTTCTCTCCATGTACGGCGCTTCTCCTCAAGCAATAGTTTCGCAAGGCAATGTTCCAGGGCTTGCGAAAGGTTTATCCTGCTTTTCTTTGCCAGCATCAGAAGATCGCTGTTTATGCTAAGATTGGTAGGCTTTTTCGGAGCCTTTTGATCGTAGATATTCACCTGCATAGATTGCTCCTTATGCGCATAATTTACATTTACAATATATCATTTCTAATGCGCATGAGCAAGCTGAAGAAAAAAATACGGCAATTATCCATTTGATTACCTGGGCTTATTTGAGAGGCATTTCGTTTTGCTCGTTCCGGACGATCGCTGTCAAGGCCGGAAAAATCCATCTTGACTCGAAAAAATGGGGCGTATTATCCTCGGGACGGAAATGAAAGTTCCTATCAATTTTTGAGGGAGGGATTTGTGATATGAGGAAATTTTTCTCCAGACTTTTTTGGGGGGTGGTTTTTCTCCAAGGAATAATTTGTCCGAATTTGATTAGGGCAGACTCCGAGAACCACGACCTTTCCATTGAAAGCTGAAAATTTTTCAGCAACACCATCCCCTAAAGTCTTGGAAATGTTAAAAACTATGCGGGAAAAATGGTCTGGGGGAGTGCCGGATGGGGAAAAACTTTATGTCCATTTAAGAAGGGTTTTTGAACGAGGAACAATACGATTTGCGATTATCGATTGGGGATTTCGACAACTTATTGTGCAGGTTGGTGATGTCGTAGATGAATTTTTCCGTGTTGATTCAATAAATTCTGATACCATTGAAGTAATAAATCTTTTCAATCAGAAACCTGAGATTTATCAAATTGGTGGGAGTAACTAATCTTTTGGATCAAAACTTGTACATCAGCTTTGCTGAAAGAACAATGAATTTGAGGTGAGGTAAAATGCCCGGTGAAGTAAAATGTCCACAATGTGGATTTCAGATTCTTTCCGGTCAGAAATTATGCCGAAACTGCGGGTCCAGAAGCGCGGAAAAATGTTAAACTCTGGGTCCTCAGATTAAGTTCCCATAATTAAGGTAATTTTCGTTAAATTTTTTGCGGGGAAAAAAATGAATCAACTTGAGTGGAATCCAGGAAAATTGTTGGCGACTCGGGATTTTATTGGTTGAGTTGTACACTTCATGCCGCCGTAAAAATCGATCTTTTTTCGGCCCTTGATGCCAAAGAACTCACCAGCCCGGATAAAGAAAAGATAGGGTTTTAACGATCTTCTTCGTTCTCCCAATTCCCAATTCCCAATGGGTGCTACCGCTTTTTAATGTACACATTCGATTTCCGGTACTCCGTAGCGGTCAATCTTGCCTCCTAATGATTTTTATTCGTATCTAAATAATATCACAACGCATCAAAAGGCGGTATCGCCCCTCCCAATCCAGGGCTTGGTAGAAAAGCTCTCCAAAACCAGCCTCCTGAATATGGCCGAAAATTTTCCAGAAATCCGATTCGTAGTCCTTGAGGCTTTCCGGCTGGTAACGCCTGTCTTCCGGAACCTCGATCGGAATATCGAGGGAGTTGGTTTCCGAATTAACTTCGAGTTCATCAAGTGGGAAGGGAAATTGAATTATCTTCCAATCCAAAGTTTTCAGAATGGCGATGGCATCGGGGAGTGCTCGATCGGGAATCTCCGCCGGGACGTCAAAATGGAGGATAAAACGCCAAGTGGGAAGGTCATTGATTTTGTCCGGGGGAAACAGATAGTTGATGAAATTTTTGCCGGGCATTGCGAATTCTCCTTTCTATTAATCTAGAGACTTTATTCTAATGTGCAACATAAATTTTTCCGCCATTTTGCTGCAATCGAACACGAAGTGAGATTGCCACACAAGTTTTCATGGCTGAAAGCTTTGTGGAGTTTCAACAAATTGCGAGGGAAATGAAATGTTAAACCGAAGTAAACATTTTGAACAGGTGGAGCGGTTACGAATGCAAGCAACACCAAAAGCAACTTGTAAATCTGGAGTTTTGGCTGATCTCCACCTTAAGTAAACGGCAGTGCTCTGTAAGCCCCCCCCAATGCAGGGGGGGGAGGAATTGAAGTCAGTCTTGATGCTTTTCCGTAACCGGAATATACCTGACCGGGGGCGTGTGTTTCTTAAATAGGGAACGGGTTTGAGGACTCAATTTCCGAAAGACTTGGGGAGTAATCGCCATTCCACGGGATACAAGAGTCGCTGCGGAATTTACCGTTTGTCCGTAAACATCCGGAATGGACCATGTATCCGTTCCCATGGGTCCGAGCGCGGCGGGTCCAAAATGCGCTTTAACCACCAACCTACAGGGAAATTTCCTTTTCTGCATGTAGGAATCCGCTTCCTCCTTCACCCGAATCAAGGCTTTGACTCCTTCGTCCACTTTTTCGGCGGGGAAGACGATCATCGCCGCATCGCCCATCGGTTTGATAAGCCGTCCGCCCGCGGGTTCGATTATTCTTCCCGCAAGCGAAAAAAAGCCCCGCATTAACTCGAAATCTTCAACCGCCGTGAGTTCCTGGGTGGTTTTCATGTAAAGGGTGAAATCGGTGAAGGAAACGAGGACATCTTCCTGAGTAGGGGAAAGGGGGTTGTGAGAAGACATAAAAAAACTCCTTAAACGTTTTGCGTATTATCGACGGCCAGTAAGTCCGTCAGTTTTTTTAAGGCATCGCCGGCTCTGATGTCCGGCAGTTATAAATAATATACTGGAACCCAAGATTGTTGTCAAGGTTAGTTTAAAATTTTTTTCCCCCAAGGAAGATTGGAACGTTAGACTCGGCGAGCTTTTTGGCCGGACTTGCGATCGAGGAAGAGTTTATTTTTTTGCCTGGGGCAAGATTAATCTCTATTCTTCAGAATCTAGTTTTGATGTATTTTCTTTTAAAAGTAGTATTTGATTTTATGAATCCCAAAATGTCCGGGATCTTTTCGAAAATATCGTAAAGCCCTTCTAAATTTGGATACTTTGAAGAAAGAGTTTCCTGGCTTTGAGAAAAATCAATTTCTTGGAGCACGTATCGTTTCAAATACGGGTTTCGTCCATTACTGAATTTGTTCAGTTCCTTGAGAAAGATTTTATACTCTTTTAGTCCTTCAGGGTATGTGGGAATAATGGCTAAAATTCTGTAAATATCGATGAGACGAAGCAAAACCAAATATTGGATTCGCCCCCCCTTTAATTGGGCTAAATTCCCTCCCAATAAGAATTGATAATGTGCGCGGGCTTGCCGAAGAGAACCGACAAATACTTCAAAAATCAGGCGAAAATCTCGAAAAGCTCCCTGGTAGGTATTTTTATCCGCGGCTAAAGTTTTACCTAGAGTCCCATCTCCAAAATTATCCTTAACAAGCGAAATGCTGGGTTCTAGCAATCGAATGACCCCGAAGCTCTCCCTTGCAATTTCGTACCAGGCTAAAGCAAGTTGAGAATGAGTTTCGTAAAGGGTTTTTGAAGGACCTGAAGAAAGGGAATCAATGGTCGCCTTTAACTTTGTGGTTTTAGAAAATGAATTTGTCAGGAAAGTTGATTTCAAGTATTTTCGCGACACGAAATAGATCTTTCCAAGCTCCTTTAAAAAGGATTCACTTCCACCCGAAGAATTTAAAATTTGCGAATAGGTTGCATCAGAAAGCCAGGCAACCTCTTCTAATACATCCGTGTTTGTGTTTGGTTTTCGACCAACCGGCGAGAATAAAATTACCTCATTGGAATAATTTCCGGCCTGCCCTTTATCTTTCCCTTTCCATGAGAACTCAACAGTTTCGCGAGAAAGGTTTTTTTCTTCGGTTGGGCTTGTTTCGGGTGCCATTCGATTGCTTCGAACCGATAACCCAAAATCCTTTACTTGTTCAAAAAGCGGTGACATTTCCCTATCTATTCGCCCTTCTGATTGGTCTATTGAATCCCAGGGGGGAACTCGGTTTTCCAGGGAGGTAAAAAAAATTGATTCACCATCTATTATTCGGAATTTACTTTTATTATTCCCCTCAACCCCTAAGGTGGAAAAACCGTGAGGATTCAACCAAGTTTCCTCCATCAAATCTTCAATTACTTTTTGAGACAAAAGGATCCCCGCGAAATGTTTTTCGTTAAAATCCGCCTCTTGAGCGCTTGATCTTATTGCAGTTAAATAAATTAACCCAACAAAAAGCAGGATAAAAAAGCTTATTAAAAGTTCTAAAAGCGTGAAGGCACTATGTTTGAGAATTTTCATTCTAGCCCGCCAAAGTTGAGCAACCCAACCTGGGTAATGCTCCTAAATTCGCCTTGGGCATTGGAAAGGGTTAAATCAATTTGAACTCGATTAGGAGAAATGCAGGTAAATGTTAGTCGCTTAATCGAACCAAAAAGAACCTTTTCATTCCTCTTATCATAGGGTCCATAAGCCGTTGTATACGAAACAACCTTAAAAAGCTGCATTTTGGATAATTTGGAGCTTTGTTCATCACTCTCAAGATACAAAACGTTAGTTTGATTGATAATGTCTTTTAAGACTAAAAAAGGTGAAGTTTCGGGAATGATCGGTCTAACCACTTCAATTCCTTCGCGGATATGATCGATAAGTTTATCGGAAGCTCTTATAGCATCTATTTGAAGAGTAAGTTTCTCAGAAATTGATTGGGTCTTTTTTGACTGAGAAAAGGCATGAAAAGCCATTACCAAAAAAACCGCTATGATGGCTACAACCACGATAATTTCAATAAGAGTAAAACCGCGACAAGATAAATTATTTGGTAATGGGGTTTCGTTTGGATTACTAATCATCGAATACTTTCTTTTAACTTCTCTGGAGGAAGTTTACGAAAAACGTCCGGTAAATTGTTCGTAGGCTCGCTTGATTGCTTAACATCTATGTGGGAACCATCCGGAGAAATTGAAACGGTTTCACCTTGGTTAAGGCTAACTTCTTTCCCCGTTGATTCTATTGAAATCTTCCCTTCATGAAGAACCACAATGCTTTTTTCAGGGGAAACATCCAAATCAAATCGCGTTCCGCGAATACCCAAGATTGCGCCGGGGATCTTTACCTTGAAAACTCCATCAACTTTTCTAAATTCCATTTGTAAAGACCCCTCAAAAACGGTTAAAGAGCCTAGGGCAAAAATAACCCTTGTGCCATTCCTTAGGGAAAAAAAGAATTCGTCGTGAGTACTGTTTAATTTAATAACCTCGGGAGATAGATTTCTCAATTCATCTTGGGAAAAAAATGCCTCATTCAATCTTGCGGCAAACTCGAAGATTTTACCGTTTCTCTTTACTTGGATCTTTGGCGAATTGCCGCCGGTTAGGCGAAAAAGTTTTTCTTTTCCACTTGGAATAAGAGATGGGTCATTTAGCTTAGTTATTTCTTGATTATTGTTTGAGCTACAACCGTTAAAAATGCTCGAAAAAATCAAAATGCAGAAAAAAATAAAACCATTTCGAAATATCATTGTTTCATTTTCCGCTTATCGAAAATCTTAAGAACCCTTATTGGGTGCCGGAAAAACCTGCTTGGGCCGCTGCTCTTGCTTCCGCAACCGCTCTTTCCGCATCGGCCAGTGCCTTATCCGCGGCTTCAGCGGCGGCGGTTGCTTCCGCCGCCGCGTTTTCAGTTGCAACAAGCGCATCTACCGTGGTTTTAAAAGCCCCGCTATAGTCAAGGTCCTTTGCCATGGCCTGAGATTCGAAGTAAGCTCCCGCGGCGGCTTCGGATGAATTACTTGCAGCCTGGGCTGCATCTGCTGCGGTTTGGGCTGCCGCAGCCGCTGCGGCGGCTTCGGGGCACGAATTTGCCAGGGTTTGGGCTTTAGCGGCGGAGGTTAACGCTCTCGTAGCTGCAGCAGATGCTTTATTTACGGCTTCCTTTCCGCGGTCGGCGGTCTCCAACGCATCGGAATAACCGGATTCCGGGTTATCGTCAGGAAATGGTATCGAGGGAATGCTTGGAAAATCAAGAGTTAGACCGGGATCCCTTTTAACAAAACTACCTGCGGATGCTTGGTTGGTAGGATTACCCCCAATTATAGATACGACGTCCCGAACATCGGAAACATTTAGGATCTTAACCGCCAATTCATCGGATTGATCTTGATTTCTTTTTCGTTGGTCCAACAATTTATCCACCTCTTCAGCGAAGCTGGAAGATTGACCTTTCGGAAAGTAACTTGGAGAAATTGAGGAGGCAAGTATAATGCTTAATCGATTTGAAACGTCGAGAAGATCGCTTCTATAACTTACCCGCCAAAAAAAGAGTTTAGTCAAATCCGTAAACCTAGTGCGAATGTATACATCAGCTTGAAATGTTCTCCCTGGAGTATTTTCAATGTACAAATCATATTCTCCGCCCAGGAGGGAAACATTGTTTTCCTTATAGGGACCATTCAAAAAAGAGCGCTGATTCCAACCAACGTGATACAAACTGGCAAAGAATTTTGAAATAACCGAATGTGCTATTAGAAAAGAGTTCTGGACTTTATTAATTCTTGAAATCCTACTTCGCGAGCTTTGACTAATTTTAGAAATGGTAATGATAAAAAGCGTTGCGGCAAAAGCCGCAAAAACCGCTAAAACAATTGAAAACCCTTTTTCGGAAAAAAAACTTGATTTTTTGCAATTGCCTGAATGACCATCATTTTTTTTAAAACTGATTTCCATGGCAGGGATTATACATGATTTCTTTCAAAATGAAGAGATGGGAATGATTTTTCCCTAATGGATTTGAAAAAACCTTTCGATAGATACTTTGTTCTAGTTCTCCCAAGGAGGATCTCAAAGAATGGTTCAACGTAGATATTCGATTAAGGAAATTCAACGCATCACACAATTATCACCGGCTACTCTAAAGGATTTATTGAAAAGATACCAGAATCAGATAAATATCGAAATTGTTGAGGGAGCCGAAGGAAGCGAAATTTTTCTTGATCACCCTGCTTTTGAACGTCTAATTTTCATAAAACAACTTGAATTTCACGACCACTTAAGTTATGAGGCAATTGTAAATCAACTTAAAGCCCCCATTTCTTCAAATGAGTCAAAGCAGGCGGTACTTGAATTTGAAAAAATAAACAAAACTCTCGATGTTCTTTCAATTGAAACAAAAAAATTGGGAAAAAATATGAGAGATTTGTTGTTAAGATACAACCAGGTCTTAAGAGATCTAAATTTGTACAAAGCGGAAAATAGACACATGAAAGCCGAATTAACTTGCGTGAGAAAAGAGCTTGATTGCATGATGGATCGAATACGCTTGGAAAACGAAATTGAATCGTTGACGGAAAACAAAAAAGCTGCAATAAACTAGTTTCGCTTACTAAATATTTTCCTCAATCTGGAAGCGTCTAGCTTCAATTTTCTCAAAAACCTCTTTAACTTGGTTGAGATGCGTAGTTGGGTCAAGCTCCGCGGCTTTTTCAGCATGTTTGCGGGCTTCGGTAAACTCTCCTCTTTCAACGAGCGAATTCGCTAAGTTAAAGTGGGCGAGCGCATATTCGGGATCTTCATGTAAAGCTTTTTTGTACCACAGAGTCGCTCTTCCCGTCATTCCGAGGGTGGCGAAGGAGACCCCAATATTGTTAATTGTTTCGGCATTTTTTGGGTCAATCCTAAGAGCCGCCTCCCAATATTTTATCGCGAGGCGAAATTTTCCTTCATCCCTCGCTATCAAAGCCAAATTAAAAAGAATTTCCGGGTCATCAGGAGAAATTTTTGCGGCTTTTTTCCAGAATTTTTTCGCGCTTGTCAATAACCCCCGAAGGTAGAAAGCAAGGGCGTAATTGTAAAGCAAATCAACGTTTTTAGGGAATTCCTTCAGACCCGAACGCCAGATCTTTACGGCCTTCCCAAGGAAACCCGAATAGGCATATGTGTTGCCGAAAAGTCTGATTATTTCCGGATCTTTGGGGTTGCTCTTCGCCATTTCCTTTAACCCGGTTTGCGCTTCAAGGTAATTTCCGTCTTTCATTAATTCTCTAATTCTTGAAATTTCATTTACACTGTTTTCCGCCATATGATTTCCCTTCAAACGACCATTTTCCCAAGGATACCATGAAAAACACTTCAAATTAAAATCATTAATTAACCAAGTTCCTTTTGAATCCATTTTTCAACCTTTTCCTTCAAAACCGGTTTCCCCATAGAGTAAATTTTCTTATTAACAGCCACCAAAGGGGTGGTGATGATTCCGTAAGACTGTGCTTGCGGAGTATTGGAAAAAAGGACTTCAAAAGACACCTTATCTGAATAGTTACTTACCACTTCTTCAACTATTTTTTGCGCCTCATGGCAACTGGTACAATCGCTTTTTGGACTTTTAATAACCGTAACCGTTATCATTGATTTTCTCCGTTTGAAAATGAACCGACAGGAATTGAAATCTGGGGAAACCATTGGGAAACAAGAATTCTGGTACGCAGATCTAAATAATCTTCCGTGACATTTTTTAACAGATTCGTGGCATTTGGGTCAACAATTACCGGGGAGGTGCTTACCATCGCATTCAAAACCTTAAGAGAATAATTAATATGATTCCAAATTTGCCTGCTGTCTGTTGAGAGAAGTGGAGTGTAGGTAGCCATTAATTGAGTAGTTGAAGCCAGAGATAAATGAAATTTTATCGTATCGCTTGCGGAAAGGGAAAGTTCCATTTCCGAAAAAAGTTCAGCACCGATGAGGAAAGATTTTTTTAACGGGGAAATGCTGGATGAATCAAAAAATTTGATCAAAAACTGGCTCAAACTAAGAACCGCATTATGGGCGTCATGATAATTCCGAGTATCTATTTTCTTCCGAATCTCTCCAACTCGTTCCGCAGCCTCAGCCATTTTCTGTCTCCAGGCTGGGTCGGCCTTTGCAAATTCGGGGGGATTAATTGAAAACTTATTTGAAAAGGAAAGCCATTTATCCATCACCGTTTCAACAAGCTTCGAAAGTTCGGTTAAATTTTCGTT
>JACPTH010000333.1 GCA_016192885.1 bacterium
CGGTTTTCGAAATGGAACCGACTCGACAATTACATGAAACCGTTTAATCGCCTTTTTGGTCAATTTTCCTTTTATTCGGCACCGGTCTTTTTTGGAAATTACTCCATGAGATTTGCCTATTTTCCAAGTTCCCCCATCTGTACAAGAGAATTGAATCTCGTCGGGGTATTCGGCTACTTTAATTCTAACGTTGGGAATGGAACCCTCGACTACATGGGCAGTTAGGAAAGAAAAATTAAGCATGGCAACGAAAAGAAATAGGTTATGCGGGTTTCCGAAAAGCGAATTTTTATTGGTCATCATCATCTTCTTCTTTTAACGCCTTATATAGAATACCTTGGGACTTTAAAATGGCTTCGCGAGCCTCTTTTGGGGAGCCGCCTTTTTTTGCAAGGTAAATCGCGGTTTTTACTTCTCCATCAGCTTCTAAAAGATGCACTTCAGCTTCGTAATTGGGGATTCCGCCGCCATCCATGACAATTTGTAGAGCGCGTTTCTTGAGTTTTTCGTTTGTCGGCATAAGGTCAACCATCAGGTTTTGGTATACCTTACCAAGTCGAATCATGGAAATAGATGAAAGCATGTTTAAAACCATTTTGCAAGCTGTTCCACATTTCAGTCGGGTTGACCCGGTAATGACTTCAGGCCCGACGACTGGATTAATCAACACATCAACTTTGGGAAAATTGCCGTAAGGATTGCAGGTTAGAAGAACGGTACGGCAACCCATTCTGGAGGAATAAGCGAGGGCTTCCCGAACATAAACGGTTAACCCTGAGGCGGAAATTCCCACGAGGACATCGGGAGGAGTTAACTCCGCTGATTTTAGATCATTGATAGCTTGGTTTCCGTCATCCTCGGCCCCTTCAACCGCTTGGGTAATCGCTTGGGCTCCTCCGGCAATAAGAGCCACTACGACCCCTTGTTTTACTCCAAAGGTGGGCGGGCATTCCGAAGCATCTAAGACTCCCAAGCGACCGGAGGTTCCGGCGCCGATATACAAAAGGCGACCACCTCTTCGAAGCCCTGCCACGATAATCTCGATCGCATGGGCTATATCATCGCCTACCGCTTCAACAGCGTCAAAAACGGACCGGTCTTCGCGACTGAAAACTCGAACAACCTCGCGCGTTGGAAGGCGATCAATGGCTACGGTACGGGGATTACGCTTTTCGGTTAAAGCTCCGGAGGTTTCTAATTTTTTGGAAGTTTCATTCGTTGACATTAATTTCACCAATTTGTTCGAGGGTTGTAATGTCGGAAATGGCGAAAGGAACCTCGGGTTCTAAAGACAATTGATAACATATGAAAGGGCCCCATTCAACTTTAAACTTTGGAAGTTGCCGAAAAAATTTTCCGGAAAACATTCGTTTCAAAATTTTTTCACTTAATCGGGGTAATTGAAGCTTGCTTTCCCAAAGGCCGCCAATTCCGCACCAGGGAACCGGGGGATGAAAATTAAGGGAATCCGCGATGTTATTCATTTGCCCTCCCCAAAGTTTGAGGGAGTTTTCCACCTTACCATTTGCCCACTTATTTCTGACCTCAAATGCCTCAATGAAAATAGGGGCGAAGCTTCCCAATGTTTTTTGCGTTTCTTTCGAAGCATAAATTTTCTCTAAAATTCCTTCCCGGCTTGGTTTAATTTCGGGGTGTTTCTTCATAAATAATTCATGAAATTGAATATGGTTTTTTTCGCCGTCTAGGAATGCAAGAGTTCCTTGAAGCGCCCATTGTCCCAGCAAAGCTCCAGAAGGAAACTCATCGAGCAAAAAGCCCCATCCCCCTGCGCGGGTTTCATTATTTTTTGCGCGCCCGAAAATTACGGACCCAGTGCCGTTAATGCTTACAATTCCATCGTTTCCACCGAAGGCGGAACCCCAATTTCCCTCGAAGTCAGGGAAAACATGCACTTTGGAAGCATTCGATCGTGAAAGTTTCAAGATGGAATAAGACCGCCTGCGATCGCGTTCTTTTCGAATTCCCGCTCCGCCGATACACCAAACGCTCGCCCTTCCGCAAAAATTCTTTTCAAGTATTTCAGAGAGAGCATGAAAAAGATTTTTTAGATTTTTTGCGGCGATAGAACGAAGATTAGATGATTCGGCTTTAAACCCGAGATAGATTCCGGCCTCAACATCAACGGCTATTCCGCGGGTTTTGGTTCCGCCAATATCAAGCGAAACAATGATCGGGTTTTTCCTCATTTTATTGCGCCCGATCTCATTCCTTCCATTAGGTGACGGGAAAAGAGGCAAAACACTCCGACCATTGGAATTGCCGCAAGGGACGCCCCGGCCATGAGCAAACCATAATCCATAATCTGTTGATCCTGTAAAATGGATAACCCAACCGTCAGCGTATAATTTGAAGAAGAATTTAAAGTCACTAACGGCCAAAGAAACGCGTTCCATTGAGTCATGAAAATAAAAATACCGGAAGTCGCCAAAATTGGTTTTGACAGCGGAACGTAAATGTCTTTGAATATGCTCCATTCCGAGGCCCCGTCTATTCTGGCGGCATCTAGAAGTTCCTTGGGGATTGAATCCATGTATTGCCTGATCATATAAATTCCAAACGGCGCCGACAAAAAAGGTAGGATTACAGCCCAAAGAGTGTCAATCAAATTCCATTTCGCCATGTATAAAAAAAGCGGAAGCATGACAATTTGTCCCGGAACCATCATGGTTCCTAATACGCAGAAAAACAAAGGTTCTCTTCCCCGGAACCGGCCTACCGAAAACCCAAATGCGGCAAGGGAATTGAGCAAAATTTGCCCTAGCGTTATTCCTCCGGCGACCAGAAAAGAATTCAAAAACCAAACGATGAGTTTATCATTGGCAAGCAGGACTCTGAAATTGGAAATGGAAAACACTCCATATCTTGGAGGTCTTTCAGAGAGGGCAACCGGGTCGGTAAATGCGCATATCAGCATCCAAACCAATGGGCCCACGGTTAAAACAAGCCCGAAAAGAAGAACAATGACGGAAAGCGCCATTCCCTTCCGGCTAAATTTTAATGACTTTGCTTCCTTAAAGGGCTTTGGACGTCCAAAAAATATTTTTGATTTGATGCTACGCAAGCTCCAGATCAACAGTCCTTAGCCTCCTCTGAAGAAGGGTCACCACCATGATTGCAATAAAAAGCAAAAGAGCCATCGCGGAGGCCGCCCCGAAATCAAAATCGCGAAAAGCGGCGGTATAAATTCGATGAACGACGACTTCAGTGGAATCGCCGGGGCCCCCGTCCGTAAGCATCAACACTTGGGCGAAAACCTGCAAAGCGTCGATTGTGCCGGTGATCAAAAGAAACATTGTCGTATGTTGCAACGCCGGAACCGTAATGTAAAACCATTTTTGAAACCATGTGGCGCCGTCGATATCCGCCGATTCGTACAGGGTTTTTGGAATGTTCCCCAACGCCGCCAAATAAATTAAAATTGCGCCACCCGGCGAACGTAGAACTCCGGTGAGAAGTATGGAATAGAAAGCGACTCCCGGATCGGTTAACCACCCGATAACCGGAAGATGCAATCCCCGTAGTATGGTATTAAAGAGGCCCACTTCGGAGTTGTACAACCACCTCCAAACCATTGCCGTCACAACTACCGAAGCGACGCCTGGCAGGTAGTAAGCCGCCCTAAACCCTCCTTTAAGGCTTTTCGGAAGACCTTGTATAAGGCTCGCAACAATTAATGCCACAAGAACGTTAGCGGGAACTACGACGATGGTATATAATCCGGTATTTTTTATCGCGGCCAAGAATTTGGGGTCATGAAGAGCATTTCGGAAATTTTGAATGGTAAACCCCCCAACCTCATCTAATCGATAATCCCGAAACGCTAAAACCATCGCGTCCAAAAGAGGATACAAAAGAAAAAGCCCAAGAACCGTTAAAGCCGGTAACAGAAAAATTAAATGAACCTGGCGCAAGATAATCGCAAAAATGAGAAGGAGGGGAAAAACAGCCAAATACAATTTCCCAATCCAGGAACCCTTTCTAATGTCCTCCCCGACGGTGCTCTTTGCGCGCGCAATCAAAGAATTAACCCGCTCATGGGAATGCTCCATCGCATCTTTGGCATTTGCGCGATCCAATAAAATCTTTTGGACTGCTCCTTCAATTTCTTCATCGATTTGGCCCCAGCGCGGATCAGGGATGACCGTGCGGCCTTCTTGAAGAATCTCCCAAGCCCGGGACATATGCCGATTTCCGGAATAAATGTTTCCCGAGCTTTTTCGAGTGGGAAATTGAGTGTAATTTGAAAGCTCCCTTTGATTTTTTGCAGAGGTCAGAAATCTAGCCAGTCTCATTGCGGCTTTTACCCTGTTTGCATCATCTCGGTGAAAAATGTATAACCCGGAAATTCCTAAAAATGCCGGAGATTTCTTTCCGGAAGGGGCTGGAAAGTGCATTATCTCAAAATCCATCGGGTACTTTTCAGTTAAAGCTTTGACGCCCCAAAGCCCAAACGCCGCGCATGCAATTCTGTTTTCCCGACCGAACCCTGTCCAAATGTCGTTAGATGTTCTTCCCCCGGTGTCGGGGGGAACAAGCCCTTCCCCGATTAACTCTTTAATCCACGAAAGCCCTTTAAGAGTTTCTTCCGAATCTCCGACAAATTTTAATTCCCGGGTAATCCAATCGCCCCCAAATTGAAAAGCAAAAGGGAAGTTGGCGGTTTCATATTTCTGAAAGTACAAACCTAGAGGATAACAGTTGGGTTTGGGGGAATTCATTTTGACATTTCGCAGGGAATCGACAAATTCTTCATTCGTCCAACGCCCGTTTAAGGGTAAAATCACGCCCGCGGAAGCGAACATTGCCCGGTTTGCATACAATAATTGCCCACCCAAATACCACGGCCATCCGTACATTTTTTGTCCGACCGTAAAAGCTTGCTTTGCAGCGGGAAGATAATCTTCCGCATCTCCGGGTTCCATGAAGGAATCGATCGGCTCAATCAAACCTTCTTGAATGAACAAAAGGGGCACTGTCCCAGGGGCGATATCGGGGAAAGCCCCGCCAAGGGCTGCGATCTTCAACTTCTCGTCCCCTCTATTCCAACTTAATTCGGTGAGTTTTACTTTAATTTGAGGATTTTCAATTTGAAAAAGTTTGAGTTGCCTTTTCACCCAGGCGAATCGGTCGATATCATTTCCAGGTTCCAGCCATCTAGGGTATTCCCAAAGTTCAATTTCGCAGGGGTTGATGTCTCCGTTTGTTCCGGAGGGCTTCCCCAAAGGGTTCCCCAAAGGCTGACCCGATAAATTCGCGGAAACAAAAAAATAGATGAAAATGAAAATCAAATGATTTCTTACATTCTTCACTTGTGCCCGCTTGTTAACACTTCAAGAATAGTTGGAAATAGGGTCAAAACATTAAATTTTTTTTGAGCCCTAAAATATCTCGGCAATACTTACAACAAACTTGATCAGCATGAAATGCAATTCGCGGTAATTATTAAAAGCATTTAGCTATCAGCGTTCAGCCTTTTGTAAAAAACTTTGGAGGTTTGTTTTCTTCAGAAGTTTCAGCATTTGCGAAATTCTCCCATTTTCTATTTCTCTTTGAACTTTAGATAAAAAAAATGCAAATTCAATTCTGAGAAATAGTAGGAAACGTTGCCGGGAGGCTGTTTATCGGTATAAAGAGACCGTAGAAAAAGTCCGCTTTCCCGAAAACCGTTCATTTTCTTGGCGAAAGAATTCTTAAATTTTTGTAACTTTTTCCCTTCATGGAATTAAATTTTTCGAGGAAGTAAAAACTATTGGGAGGAAAATGTGAATTTGACCAGAAA